>CAZNRT010000001.1:0-13934 GCA_964575445.1 uncultured Proteiniphilum sp.
AAAGATAACAAATTTGACGACGTAGAGCACTATTAATGTCGGGAAATGTGATAATTAGTTTTAGGTATAGTAAATTTGTTTTCTCATGTATTGGCAATCACAAATTACACTCTATTTGGTCAAATTGTTATCTATTTTTGAAGATAATTATCCAAATCACTGTTACAATGAATTAGGAAAGAGAGGATTTATCCAAAAGATAGGACAGTAGGGTGGTGGGTTAATCAATTTGTGTTGTGGTTGTTGTATGATTATGCTTTTTAATATTTACCTTTGTGTTTGTAAATTAATGGATTAAAAAAGGGCTGAGTTATTTTGAAACTAAATATCACTTACAAATAATATAAAAAAAGGAATGAATTATAAACTTGAAATTTGCGCCAACTCTGTTGCAAGTTGCGTAGAGGCACAAAAAGGCGGAGCATATAGAGTGGAGCTTTGCGCCGCAATTCCTGAGGGTGGAACGACGCCTTCGTATGGAGAAATGGCGGTTGCCCGCGAGTTGTTGGATATAAAGCTCAATGTTATTATTCGCCCACGTAGCGGAGATTTTTTATATTCAGAAATTGAGCACAAAGCAATGCTCAAGGATATAGAAATTGCTCGCACGCTTGGTGTGGATGGTGTAGTAATTGGATGTCTCACAGCTGACGGAGATATTGACATGGATAGAAATAGAGAGCTAATTGAAGCTGCTGGAGATATGAGTGTCACCTTTCACCGTGCATTTGATAAATGTCGCAACCCCAAAGAGGCTTTGGAGCAGATAATTGAGCTTGGGTGCGACCGTATTCTGACTTCGGGACAAAAACCAAAAGCTGAGCAAGCCGTACCTTTGCTAAAAGAACTTGTGGATCAAGCCGATGGTAGAATCATTATCATGCCTGGTAGTGGTGTTGATGAGGATAATATCTCTTATATTGCTGAAGGAACTGGAGCTAAGGAGTTCCATCTTTCGGCACGTGTCCCCGTTAAAAGCAAAATGAAATTTCGTAATGAAGAGGTTTCGATGGGGGGCACAAACATCAATATCGATGAATTTGTGAAAGATATAACAAGTGCCGATCGTGTGCGCAATACCTTGAATCAACTTGAAGCTAATAACGTAAATTAAAGAACATATATATATTAATTAGAATAAATAAATGAAGAAAGTCAACAAACTATTAATCCTCTTTGCAATGGCAGTACTACTAATGTCTTGCAGTTCAAGAGAGAAGAAGCAGGCAGATTACAATGTAGTTCCACTTCCAGCTGAAATATCTTTGTCTGAAGGAACTCCTTTTAATTTATCTGCAGCAACTAAAATTGTTTACACCGAGGGAAACGAAAAGATGAAGCGCAATGCTGAGTTTTTATCTGATTTCTTGTCAATGTCGGTTGGTATCAAACCATCTATTACAACTACTGTGGGAGATAAAGATGTAATTATCTTGTCTAATGATTTGAGTTCGGATAATTCAGAGGCTTACCAAATTGTGATAAATGAAAACACAATTACTATCAATGGTAGCAGCGAGGCGGGTGTTTTCTATGGTATTCAAACTTTGCGTAAGGCTACTCCCATAGGTAATGTGGATGTACAATACCCCAACGTAACTATCAATGATAAACCACGTTTTGGTTATCGTGGTATGATGCTTGATATTGCTCGCCACTTTGAGCCAGTAGAATTTGTGAAAAAGTATATTGATCTTATAGCTCTACATAATATCAACCGTTTTCATTGGCACTTGACTGATGATCAGGGCTGGAGAATAGAGATTAAGAAATATCCAAAATTGACCGAGGTGGGATCTATGAGAAAAGAGACCGTTATTGGTCAAAACACTCCCAACTTTGATGGTACTCCTCATGGTGGATTCTACACACAAGAGGAAATAAAAGATATAGTGAAATATGCTGCTGATAGGTATATCACTGTTATACCTGAGATTGATTTGCCAGGACATATGCTTGGTGCTCTTACTGCTTATCCAGAATATGGATGCACAGGAGGACCGTATGAAGTGGAGGGTCGCTGGGGTGTGTTTGATGATGTTCTTTGTCCAGGCAAAGAGGAGACATTCGGATTTATCGAAGATGTTCTTACTGAAGTAATGGATCTATTCCCATCTGAATATGTACATATTGGTGGCGACGAGTGTCCAAAAGTTCGATGGGAGGAGTGTCCCAATTGTCAGGCACGAATCAAAGATTTAGGATTGAAAGATACTCCTAAACACAAAAAAGAATTTTATCTACAAAGCTATGTAACTGCACGTGTTGAGAAATTCCTTAACGATCATGGACGTAGAATGATTGGCTGGGATGAGATTCTTGAAGGCGAATTGGCACCAAATGCCACTGTAATGTCATGGCGTGGTATTGGTGGTGGTATTGAGGCAGCTCAAATGAATCATGATGTCATTATGACACCAAACACATATAACTATTTTGACTATTATCAAACCCAATATGTGGAGGATGAGCCATTCTTGCAAATTGGTGGTTATCTGCCTTTAGAAACTGTGTATAGTTTTGATCCAGCACCAGATATTTTGACTCCAGAGCAAAAAGCTCATATCTTGGGTGTGCAAGCTAATCTTTGGACTGAGTATCTCAAGACGCCAGAAATGATAGAGTATATGGTGTTGCCACGTATGGCTGCTCTTTGTGAGGTGCAATGGATGCAGACAGACAAAAAAGATTACAAAGATTTCTTGAAGAGATTGCCTCATCAAATGAATCTTTATTCAAAATTGGGTTACAATTACGCTACTCATGTGTTTGATGTGAATGCCAAATTATCGCCCAATTTTGATACCAACTCTTTGGATGTTACTTTGTCAACTATTGACGATGCCCCAATTTATTATACTCTTGATGGAACTGTTCCTACAGCAAATTCTACCAAATATGATGGTACTTTTTCGATTAACGAAGATGCTGAAATCAAAGCAGTGAGTATTCGTGAAGGCAATCAGGTAAGCAAAGTGTACAGTGAAAATATTGTGGTTAACAAATCTACCTTTAAGCCCGCCAGATTATTGTCAAAAGCTGCTAACAGCTATGAGTTTAATGGTGCCGACTTGTTAGTAGATGGTCTATTCGGTGCTGCTAATTACAAAACGGGTAGATGGATTGGTTTCCAAGGTGAGGATATGGTGGTAGTTATCGATATGCTTGAACCTGCTGCTATATCAAAAGTTGCAATCAGAACAAATGTTGTGACAGGTGACTGGATATATGATGCTTCAGAAATTATTGTTGAAACATCTGATGATGATCAAAACTACACTTTGGTAGCAAAGAAAGATATTGTGGATGAAAATACCGATCATTGGGCAAAGATAATGAGCCATGAGGTTGACTTTGACTCTACAACTGCTCGCTATTTCAAAATTACTGTTAAGCCATCTGTGATGCCCGAGTGGCACCCTGGCAAGGGACGACGTGCCTTCATCTTCGTAGATGAGGTGGTGTTGGATTAACGATAAAAATATAGGTTCTGTAGAAAGGGATGTCCATAACTTGTTGGGCATCCCTTTTTTGATTCTACTAAGTCAGAGCGATAATTCATGCAAAGTGGCATAACCTATAAGAAAACGTACTTATAACTCATGACGAGTGCAAAATGTATATTAATTTCTTGTGTATTATTAAAACAAAGATTACCTTTGTGCAAGAATCTTCTAAATAAAGGCAACTCTTAATCGATAGCCTTTGTATAATTTCAAAAAAATCCATATTGATTGCTGTTTGATAAACGGAATAACCTTGTTTCCACCGTATCTTTTGATATCTAACAGCTCATTATTCAACAATAATAATTTTTTTCAGTCTTAAAATTCAAATAGGCATATCATTAAAGTATATTTAATAGAATTTTATTCGCAAATCATGTGAATGAATTTCACTCTAATATTTCAAATAATTATAGTGAAATGATATATCTAAAAACTATATAAAGCGTTTTGACTATATGTTCTTTTTAAAAGTGAATAAGCATGTAGTGCAAATTTGTTTTTAGAAATTACTCTATATAGAATAGCATTTGGATAGATAGACAAAATAAAACCAAAATATTTTTTTAACAATACAATTTAAATGGCTTACAATATTCTTGAGCTTAATGAAAAGCTAACAACCGAATTACGAACACTTGCCAAAGAAATGGGCATCAAAAGACCTGATGCTTATAAAAAAGAAGAATTGATTTATAAAATTCTCGATGAACAGGCTATAGCTAAAACAAAAAATCTGCCACCAGATCCTAAAGCTAAATCTAATAACAATAATCGACCACGAAAGCAGATTGACTCTAAAACCGAGCAACGAGCTAATGTCGATAAATCAAAATTAGATATTACCATTATTGATAAAGATCCTAAGATTGAAAATAAAAAAGAAGAGGATAAATTCATAAGGAAGGTTGTGAGACCAAACCAGACAGGTAATGCTGCGGGTAATAACAGACTAACTGTTGTGAGTAAGGATATAATTGATGCTAAACCCAAAGTGGTCAAAGAGGAAGTTGTGGCTTCAACTCCAAACACTGTTGCTGCTCCACATCCAGATATCATTCCTGATGCTAAGCCAAAACAAGAGCAACAATCAAAACCAAAGGCTAAGGAACCAGAGATGAAAACTGAAGATAAGTCAACAGCATCTACTAAGCCTACTCAATTGGTGTTTCGCTCGTCAAGACAGAGAGATACAGATAAATCAAATTTGGTTCCTCCAGCAACTCTGCCATTGTTGGTGGCTGAAGATTCTTCTGATGATGCTGTATCTGTTGAGAACTTGATGAAAAAGGATACTGATAAAAAAGATTCTTTGCTGCAGGACCTTATCACACCAACTACCATACAGCCACGTCATCACCAGCAACAACAAGCTAAAGCTACTCCACAACCCCAACAATCTCAACAACCAAAAGAGGCTCCACAACAGCAGCCCAAAGAACAGGCATATGATTTTGATGGAATCTTGAATGCAACAGGCGTTCTTGAGATGATGAGTGATGGGTATGGTTTCTTGCGCTCATCTGATTATAACTATATGTCTTCGCCCGACGATGTTTATGTTTCACAATCTCAGATTCGTCTCTTCGGATTGAAGACTGGTGATGTTGTTGAGGGTCCAATACGTCCACCAAAAGAAGGTGAGAAGTTTTTCCCACTAATCAAGGTGGATAGAATTAATGGACGCAAGCCTGAAGATGTAAGAGATAGAGTTCAGTTTGATCATCTCAAACCATTATTCCCGAACGAAAAGTTTAAACTCACAAAAGGATATAACGATAACTTATCTTGCCGTGTGGTTGACTTGTTTGCTCCAATTGGTAAAGGGCAACGTGGATTAATTGTGGCTCAACCAAAGACTGGTAAAACAATGCTACTAAAGGATATAGCAAATGCAATAGCCGAGAATCATCCTGAGGTGTATATGATTATATTGCTTATTGATGAGCGTCCGGAAGAGGTAACAGACATGGAGCGAAGCGTTAATGCAGAGGTTATAGCCTCTACTTTTGATGAACCTGCCGAGCGTCATGTGAAAATTGCAGATATAGTTCTCAATAAAGCTCGCCGCATGGTGGAGTGTGGACATGATGTTGTTATTCTTTTAGACTCAATCACTCGTCTTGCTCGTGCTTACAATACTGTTCAGCCTGCATCGGGCAAGGTGCTTTCTGGGGGTGTTGATGCCAATGCATTGCAAAGACCTAAGCGTTTCTTTGGTGCTGCAAGAAAGATTGAAAATGGGGGTTCTCTCACCATAATCGCTACTGCACTTACTGATACAGGATCTAAAATGGATGACGTGATTTTTGAAGAGTTCAAGGGTACGGGTAATATGGAGCTACAGTTGGATAGAAAACTTTCTAACAAGCGTATATTCCCTTCTATAGATATTATGTCTTCAAGCACTCGTCGTGATGATTTGCTGCTTCCAAGTGATACGCTCAATCGTATGTGGGTGCTGCGCAACTATTTGTCTGATATGAACTCAGTAGAGTCAATGGAGTTTCTGCTCAATAGATTGAGAAGAACAAGTAGTAATGAAGAGTTCTTAATCTCTATGAATGATTAGATAATTGGTATCATAAGCATACTGTATATATATAATGAATAAAAAGCAACCGTTAATATTAATGGTTGCTTTTTCCTTTTTTATATGCCACTATTCTAATGATTCAGATCTATTCGCATACTCAATCCTGCATTAGTATTGCTTGTAGAATATGAAGTAGATGACACTAACGGTGAATTAATAATTTTGTCGAAAAAGGCTCTAAGAGTAAGTGAACGACTTAATGCATAGTCAGCCGAAAAGCGGATGCTCATTGTTCTGATTCCGCTGGTGGGTTGTGTGAATCCTTCATCAATTTTTCGAATCAAAGCATTAGTTACCTTATGCGATATATCTAATCTAATATTCAAGTCATTATTAAAATCGCCAATAAAGCTTCTATCATCTGTGCTTTGTTCCGATTGTTGTTTACTATTGGTTCTATTTGCAGCTTTTCGTCTATTAGAAATGGAATTAGAGCCAAACCCTATGATTCTATTGAAGTCTGCCACACGATAACCTACTCCCACTACTATGTCGTTGTCGTTAGTTTCCACAATTTGATATGAGCTAACGTTGAGGTTGAGTGAGCGAGTGCGATTGAATCTTGCATTTATAGACATGTTGTTGCTAAATACTCCTCTTGCTTCAATAAGTGGATTAAAACTTTCCACAATACTTACAGCCCCAATATCATAAGGCATTGAGGGTAGGGGCATGCCATTTAGCACATCTCTAATGTATCCCAAGTCAGAATCATCACCCATTGATACCCAATTGAGATGAGAAGAGTAAGAGCCAACACGATATTGAGAAATATATTTGTGTGTGAACATCAAAGACTTCAATTCCGTTTGCAATTGTGGTAGCATTTGCAGCATGTTGTAGCTAATATTCCAGTTGGGAAGCATAGATAAAGCATCTGGAAAGGCATTGAGCGAAATATTGTCTGCACTTTTTCCACTGTATGCAGCAATGAAGGCAGGTATCAAGGCATCTGAGGAGTTGCGATTGACGTCTCCAATTGAAGAGTCAAATGGTTTGTTGCCCAATGGTGTATCTGATATGAATCCTTTGTCAGGATATATCGAGTTTGAGTATTTAGTGCGAATCCTATTAGATATTATCTCACGATTGTTTAATAGTCTATTGAATGCTGATGAGTAGTAATTATTCTTAGAGTTAGATTTCTCAAATGCAGATGCAATTGATATTATGCTGATTGCATAGCTCCCTCCATATTGTTTTGGCATATCTTCAAACATGTATCTGATATCGGTTCTTCGGTTATCCTCATGCAGCATATTTAAGTCAATTTTCAATCCCCTTATTGGTTCAAGTGAAGCATCTATACGAAGATTTTTGGTTTGATTGTAAACGGCAGGGGTTATATTGTTTTGGTTCCTGATGAGCCAACTGTTGTTGTTAGCCTTTTCAATAAATGATTCGCCCCCTTCGAGCCCAAAAGCAAACCCCAAACCGGGTATCATGGAGCCAGCATTGTTGGATTGTCCAAAAAAGTTGCCTATCATTGGGTCGAATCCAAGAATATCTGTGCGGGTCCGATATCCATAGTTTATATTAATACTTTGGAGCATCATTAAGCCACGAGCACCATATTGTGCCACATTATATATAATGCTGTTATCATTTGGTTGCACTGGCATAATATTGAGCTCTATAGCGGTAGTGTCTTTATTTTGAATAACTATTTTGTTGTTATCTATTCTGCGGTACTTTAGTTTATATTGCTTACCACCACTTCGAGCAGTGACAAATAGTTTGCGACTATTCAAATTGTGTGGAACAATGATAGTAGAGTCTGATTTTAATTGTATGGTTGAAGTAAATCTCTTTGAGCTAACGTCATCTTTGTTTCTGCCATCTCTTCTTGTGGGTTGGGTAGATATATCAAAGCGTTGGTTTGTTTTTTTGAGAAAATCAGACTTGTTGTAAAGTTGAACCATATTGAGCCTTCCATTAAGAGTAGCAGATAGTTCGTTTTGAATATTGTTACCCAAGTTTTCATCAGGCACAAATGCTCCTCGCTCCCATCTATATCTACTGTTGTAAGCAATGCTGGAGTTTATCCAATCCAATATCGGGATGTTTTGAAATGGTAGCAGATAAGTTACGTCTGCTGTCTGTTCATAATTTAGTGGTTTTCCCAAGCTTCTTATGCTTTGATTTACGGAGTCTCTCCATATCTCATAATCATCTCTGTTTACCTTTTTGTTTACTTGAAGATATGGCTCCTCAATCTCGGCAATAGTTCCCGAGCGAAAAGAGGTTTTTAGATTACGAGTAATATCCCAAATAATGGCGAAGTCTCTATCCCAAAAGAAGTTGTGACTAAATGTAAGGTATTGAGGATTGGATTCAACTACACCAGATGTATATGCATTCAAATCTCTAAGCTGTGCTTCCTGATAATTCCTGACAATGTTAGAGCTAAGCTGAATATTATTTGGAAGATAATTGAAATTGAGGGATTTGATTAGCTTAAGCCATCCTGAATTGTTATTGATTTTTTTAAATGGCTCTATTGGTTGAACCAATGGAGTGTAAGTATAGTTTGTCTGAAAACGCTTGCTTAGATTATTGTCATACTCAGTTTCGGGATTTTGGTAATGATTCTGGCTATAAGAATATCCGAAACTAAAATTGGTGGGGTCATAAGGCATTGGAGTTTTGCTCTTGATGTCCACCTTCACATTGCTTAGGCTAAGGTTTTTGCTCGTTTGTTGTATGTTTGCAATATTCAAAATAGAATCTCGCTCATGTGCGCTGTCTATTTGTTTAAGTGATTCTGATAGCAATATATCTTTATTGAAAGGGTCATATTGGGCAGACACTGTCTGATTGGAAAATGAGTAATATAATGGTGCTTTTATTTTTGCCTCTTTGGGTAAAAAGCGACCCATATCAATATTAAGCGCAACGTTTATTGATGACAAGTCGTCATTACGTCGCTGCAACAAGCTCTGATCGAGAGCTCCAAAGCCCGCAGTTTCTTTTCTGCCCGATACATTGGCTGTGGCAATATCCGAAAGAGCCACAAATACATTTCCTTGAGCTGCCCATCCTCCTTTTTCGTCAAACTCACTAAGACGTAGCTCATTTATCCACACTTCGCCAGACTTAGATGTGTTGCTACTGTTTTTCACCCCAATCATCATCACCTTCACTTCGGCAAGCGATGGATTGCCAACAATTGTTAGCATGTTGCTTGGCTTTTTGAGGTCGGGTTGTGAATATGGGGTAAGGAATGTTACGCCACTTTCGCTTCGCTTTTCTGCATTTCGTTTTAGCTTTAGGTTCGTAAACGCTTCGAGTGCAAAGTCGAACATGTTATTAGGATTCCATACCGTCTCTTGGTCTGACACATTGTGTGTGTTGTAGAATCCTGGAGGAGTTAGCTTCAAGGGGATTTCGTATTCATAATAGTTGTTGCGATAGTCTGACCCCAATCTAATAAAAACCGATAGCTCATCATCATCAATGCTTGTTTCATCATTTGCTAACGCTTCGGCATGCACAAACATTTGCAGGCGTTTGTATCTGCGCATGTCATATACAGTGTTCTTATATATTGCTCTTGAGTCGCCCGAGTCTAAGTTCTCTAATTTGAGTGATATTGCTTGTTCATTTTGTTGGCGAAGTTGTGGCTGACTTGGGTCTAACATTCTGTTTACGCCAGGAGGCAATACATAGTTGACGGGCTCACGATCTGAGTTCTCTTCAATATTAACAGTAGATAATTCAATTTTACCTACTCCTGAGGTACTGCCCCCTGATTTTATATCTCGAGTATAGATTCTCCATTCGCTTCTGATAAGTTGTAGTGTAGCAAAGCGCAAAAAGGTTGGTTGTTCAAAGTCTGTCATGAACATTCTCATGAATCGAATATTATTGAATCCCTGAATATTTCCCACCTTTGTTTGATAATCGCGGATAGGAATTTTAAACTGATACCAATTGACACTACTTGTTTTACCATTTCTTAATGACACGCTCACTTCTCGTTTGTCCACAATATAGTTTTGTCCCACTTGCATCCGCTCGGGTCTCAACTGTACTTTGTATTGATAGTATGTCTCATTTTCATTCAATGTGTTGTCGCTATCGATATCCTCCACATCAGGTGTGGTGCGTGCAGCGGTGGCATAATTAGCCTCATCTGTGGCAAGAGAATTACCCTCAGTACCATTATAATATTTAAATCTATCCAAAATGTTTAGTTCGGCTCTATCCTGTTCGGCACCTCTATAGTGGCGAAAATTGTCGCCAGCGGGGTCATTCAGTGGCGAGTGTTTGTCACTATTCATTTTTGATATAGCATCAGCCGAGAGCTTCGATTTATACTGATCAAGATAATTGGCGTAAGTTTCATATTCAAACTCCTCTTTTGTGCTAAGCCCATTTAGTCCCACATCTTGTATCCGTCTTGCATCACTTCCCTGAGAATTATCAAAAGCATATACCGTAGATTGACGTTTGGGATATTTGCCCCACACACTCCAGCCCACTGCCGATGGGTCTCCATCCAATGGTAAACCGTTTTCAAAAAACTTCTTACCATCTTTGAGCACATCTTCAGAGATTTCACCAAGATTGAAGTATAAATCTCCGCCCTTTGATGTTCCCAATTTATCTTCGGCAAATGGGTCCATAAGCCAAAACTCGATATATTCTATATTAGCTGCTTCAAAGTCGCGGGTATCCATCTTTCGGGTTATGCCTCCCCATCTTTGTTTTGGATTGAGCAAGTTTCCATCAGAATCAATGTTGGTAGTAAGATTATATGGTCCACGTTCATTTGGATAAAATGAAATATTCATGACTGGAATTGTAGTTGGCTCACCATAAATCGCCTCCTTGTTTGGATATATCTCTCTTTCATAAACCTCACGCACTCTATGGTCTGAGAGTTGCTCAGGGTCATTCTTTATATGAGCTGGTGTACGGGATGAGTTGCGCCGAGTGAAAAGCCCATCAATATAAAACCATGCCATGTGGGCTCTATTATTTCCATAGTCGATATTGTTGCTCAGTGCTGCCTCTGGAAATAGTCCTGTTGATGTATTATTATAGGGTGTTGAAGCTAACGACCAGCTATATGGAGACCGCAAATCTATTGAAGATGTAGAGGTTTCAAAGTCATCAAGGTATGAGTGCCCTTGTGAGTATTTGTTGGTGTAATGTCCTGGTATCATGTGGGCAAACTCGAGGTTGGCAGATATTTGTGAAGGTGCAGTTGCATCTACAAATGGCAACATATCAATCAGGTTGGTGAGAGCGTAAGATTCTTTTTTGAAGGATGTGTTCAATCCCCACAATGTATTGCGCACCGATTCGTCGGCAAACGATGTTTTCATTGTGAGTGGTTTTTCGTAGTAATGCATTATGGTTGCCCCCAATGTCAGGTGTTTAGAGAAATCGTAGCCCAGATTAATGCCCATCATCGTTTTGCGTTGCATGCTAAACATTGACTGATTCTCTAATGATACATTAATAGGTGTGCCCGCATCCAATATTCCTTGGTTTATTATATTTACTGTGCCCGATATATAATCTACAATATAGTCCACACCTTCGGTCAGCGCTTGTCCAGCCGCAGTAACTCTTACGGAGCCTCGGGCAACATTCATAGCATTCAGATTAATTTCGTTGTTAGAGGTGCCACGAAACTCTCCAGCAATTTTATATTTGTTTTTCTCTGCTACCTGTCGTGCCACTGTCAGCGTGGAGTCGTACAATTCTTGATACACATACTTGTCGGCAATGGCGTCATCATCAATTTTTGTTCTCAGATGCTTCCCGAATGGCTCTGTCACGGGGAATATTATTCTTCCATTTTGTGACATCACTGTATATCCCTCCACGAAGTCGAAAATGCCATCAGGGTAGGGGTCGTTCTTAGAGTTGAGGTTGTCAAGGTTCATCACCCTTATTAGCAGCTCGTTTTTAATCTTTCCTTCGGGGATATAGTTTAGATAAACACCTGTGGTGTCGCTCTGGTATGTGATATTTAGCTTAAACTTGTCCCTCTGAATGTTGCTGGCACCATAGCCCAAAGCATAAATATTTTTCATCATTAGGTCCCAAGTATAAGCTTTTGGTGATAATGAAACGGGCTTCAGTAGTTTTAAAAACAATGCACCACCCTGATTGGCAGATTGGCCGTTAGATTCGCTACCAATATTATTGGAAAATTCGCCCACTTGGTATGCCTTGCCGTTGAAAGTATATTCGTAAGCCACTGCCAGCACCTCATCTGCTTGCAATGGTGTGCGAAGTGATATGTATCCCAATTGAGATTGCAATGTGTATTCGTTGGGTTTTAGCAATCGTGCATTCTCCACCTTTTCATAATCCTGCCCTATTATTACATTAGATGGCAAAGTGTTGGTTGTTAGGCTCTGATCTCTTATAGCAGAATAGTCCGAAATCAGACTTTGATATAAGCTATTAGCCTCATTATATGGTATGGGAATACTTCCTGAAGGATTCCAAAAGGGATTGTGGATATTATCATGCTCAGCCATATCGGCAAAGGCTATCATATTGCGAGACTGGTCGTAGTTGCTCTGCTTATTGGTTACCCACACCTCAATGCGAGTAATCAATATTGATGATTGCACATATGGAAGCTTTGCAAGAGCTTTGTCGTAGTTGTCTCTAAAGTAATAACCCAAAAAGAAGTGACGATTTTCGTCATATTGGTCAGCACTTATCTCAAAAGGGGTGGTTTGCACACTACCTTGCGAACTAATTGTTTTGGATTCAGATTCTTGTTGTGAAATAACGGCACCAACTCTTAGTTTGCCAAACTGCAAGTCAGACTTTATCCCAAACAATGCAGCTCCACCATGTATAAGCGAGTTGTTAGTGGTCATACTCACATTTCCTGCCTCAATGTTTTTTATTATTTCATCCTCGTCGCCCTGATAGGCTAATTTGATTCGTTTTGAGTCGAAATCGAAAGTGGCATCGTTATCATAGTTCATCCCGAAGTTGATTTTGTTGCCCACTTTGGCATTCACATTAAACTGTATTTGCTGAATGAAATCAAAATTGTTGCGCACACGTGCTCGCTCTGGCAGTGTGGGGTTGTTGGTGACATCTCGTTTAAGTCCTGCCGATAGTTCCAACGAGCCTTGAGCTTTGATTTGCACTCCACCAGGTCCGAAGATTTCTTCAAGGAGATTGTTACTCTTGCGAATATTGAGCAGCGAATAGGGCTTGCTGTCTGATGATGGGCTTAGAGAAGAGCTAATGCTATTACGCTTTTTGAAATACGAACTATTCAGCTCCTTCAGTCTATAGTCCA
Source organism: uncultured Proteiniphilum sp. (assembly GCA_964575445.1). Classification (GTDB taxonomy): domain Bacteria; phylum Bacteroidota; class Bacteroidia; order Bacteroidales; family Dysgonomonadaceae; genus Petrimonas. The sequence continues at coordinate 13,391 of CAZNRT010000001.1, forward strand.
TATAATCGGCAGGCGACATAGTGAATGGCACACCCACTACTCGGTCTCCAATGCGGTTTTGAAATAGATATCGATTTGTTAGGTAGTCATACACTACCACCGTCTTGATATTAGAAGGTGTGTTTAGATCAATTGGAGATTTCTTGTTTAAATCTTCAATAGTTTCTAATTTAGATTTTTGTATAGGAAATCTTGTCCTGATAGTGTCAGGTTCATCAGCATATACACTAATATTTCCACTGGCAAACAGCAGAATAATAGTTGTAATCATTATATGCAAAAGCCTTGTCTTCAATTGTTTTCGGTTTCTATCTATTCAATTTTGCAGTTTAGCAATGTTGTTAGACATACGCATTACTATTTTACGCTTATTATCTCTATATTTAATAACGACACATGAGGGCGAATCGTATATCACAGAGAAAATATATTGAATAAATTAAGAAAGCAGAACACCATTCAAATACCATTCAAACACCATTCAAACATCATTCAAACATCATTCAAACATCATTCAAACATCATTCAAACATCATTCAAACAT
>CAZNRT010000001.1:14034-14168 GCA_964575445.1 uncultured Proteiniphilum sp.
CACTCTAATATCATTCAAACATCACTCTAATAACAATTGAATATCATTCGAATTACCATTGAATATCCATCGAATTACCATTGAATATCTATCGAACTACATCCTCTTCAGTGCCTCTTTGATAATTGCCTCTA
>CAZNRT010000001.1:14268-18288 GCA_964575445.1 uncultured Proteiniphilum sp.
ATTGAATATCTATCGAACTACATCCTCTTCAGTGCCTCTTTGATAATTGCCTCTACCGACAATGATGGGGACTCCTTTACAATCTTTGCTATAACTTTTTCAGATGCAGGCTTTGAGAATCCAAGCATTACCAATGCAGAAACGGCCTCCTGTCCATGTCCCGCCGCAAATATGGCAGCTGACACTTTGACGGTAGCACCGCCCTCTGTATATTTTATCTTATCTTTCAGGTCGAGAATGATTCTCTGAGCAGTTTTGGCACCAATTCCCTTGACGGTTTGCAACACCGTAGCATTTTCTGAAGCTATCACTGCCTCTACTTCTTGCGAGCTGAGAGACGATAATATCATTCGCCCAGTATTGGGACCAACACCCGACACGCTAATGAGATGTATGAATATTTCTCGTTCGTGCTTGTCATAAAACCCAAATAGTGTGTGCGAATCCTCTCTGATGGCTTCATAAATATAAATCTTAGTGTCCTTCTTGCCATGAAGGTGCGTGTATGTGGTGAGCGAAATATTGATAAAATACCCCACACCATAAGTTTCCAAAGTCACCGATGTTGGTGTTAGTTCGGCAACGTCTCCTTTAATATAGTCTATCATAGTTTTAATTTATTAATCTGTTAAACACTTTCAGTTATTAATTCGTCTAATGCATACATCAATCGAGTTTGAGCTCCATCTTGTGAACCATAAAATGAGCGAAATAGTTCTCCATCCTTGTTGAAAATCAACCAATGTGGTGTGCCCTCGCATTCAAACTTAGTGTAATTGTTTTGCTCAATATCAAAGTATATCGGGATAGGTAATTCTTTGGCAGTGAATATACCCATAATGTCATTTTTAGTTACAACTTCTTTTCCAAAACTTGTGTGGATAGCGACAACCTTTAGCCTCTCAAACTCTTTTGAATAATCGTATGCTAATGGAATAGCTCTGCCAACGCATCCCAAGCAACGAATATTAAAAAATAGAACCAACAGTGGATTGTTGGCATATTCCTCCATCAAATTTATGGTCGTGCCTTCGAGTGTTTTAACCTGAATTACTTCAATCTTAATCATTTTCGTTTTTATCTATCGGTTATATGTCAATTGCTTATGTAGCAAAGATAAACATAACTAATGAGAAAATGTTTAAGAGATAGAGTATTGGTATCTATTTTAGATAGGTGTTTTAGATAAGAGATATCAATTGTAGGTATATATACACTACTGGCGTTGCTAAAAGAATGCTATCAATACGATCGAGCATGCCGCCATGTCCAGGTATAATCTTGCCCGAGTCTTTTACATTATAAGTCCTTTTGATTAGAGACTCGAAAAGGTCGCCTATGGTGCCAAATGCAGATACTAACAAAGCAAATATGCCCCAGTAAAAATAATCATGATTGGGCGATAGTTTTGCAAATATTAATCCCGCAATTATTGTAAAGGCTATTCCCCCAACAAATCCCTCTATCGTCTTCTTTGGTGATATGCGTTCTATCAATTTATGTTTGCCAAATAGTGAGCCCACCACATAGGCTGCAGAATCATTGACCCAGATTAATACAAATATTGCAAGCACTATCTGATAGTTGGTAGCCATCATGTTGGACAATAACACGAATGGAAGAGTGATATACGCTTGTCCAAATATTGATTTAATACTTCTTTCAAGCTGATGTGTGTGTCTATCAAAAACGGTACTCGCCAATAATACTACTGCGTAAATTACAAAAACTAATAGTGGCAGAGATATTGAGCCTAAGGATACAGGTATTAGTGTGGAAAGGAAAATGGCAATGCCAAAGACAATATTAATTATCTTGTTAGTAAGGTTGGGAGTTGCACTCTCATTTAATTTATAAAACTCATATAGAGCCAACCCCAAAAAGATAGCAAAAGTAGCAGCAAAGAATGTAGTGCCCCCTAATATGCCAAGAAGGACAAGTGCGATATACACGATACCCGCAATTGTCCTCGTTTGTAAGTTTTTTAGATTCACTTATTTTTAATTATTATTGTTGTCAGTGTTGTCGGTGTTCTCTTCACTGTTGTCAGTCGATTCCTCTTCTTCTGCTGCTTCTTCTACCTCTTTCTCAATTTTCTCAAAATCAACATTAGCAGCAATAAGTGCGTTGTACCAGCTGATAATCTTTTTCACATCCGAAGCATATACTTTATCCTTGTCATAGGTGGGTAGTATCTCTGCGAAGTATCCAAAGATTTCATTGCCTGATGCCTTTGATGTCAATGAAGACTTCTCTCCATTCTCTTTCTCTTTGATTTTTGACAATACCTCACGTAATGGCACATCACTCTCCGAAGTATATATCGAAACGTCGCTAAGTGCGATAACCTTTTCGGTCAAATATATAGGAGACCTCTTGCCATCTGTCAGTGATTCAACAACATTAAGGTTCTTGCCTGTGCTAACTAATTTGTATAATCCTGGTTTTCCTGAAATTGAAAGTATTTTTGTAAGCATTTTGTTTTCTTGTTTTAATTTAAAATTCGGTGCAAAAATAGGTAGTATCTATCAATTTTACAACACAATTGGGGATTTGTTTATTTTCAATCGTATTGTATTGATAAAATAATGTACTTTCGTGTTAATAATAAAAACGACTAAATATCGTCGAAAATTATCAATTACAGATATATTATAATGGCTAAACTTTACAGACTATTTTCCCTTGCCATAATTGTGCTTGCAGTAGCATGCACCAACAAAAAGAATGATAATCAGCTAAATGAAACTAATGTGATGAATACAAACAGTGATGAATTATTCCTCTTGGTGGGCACTTACAATGCCAATGAGGGTGACGATGGCATCTTTCTCTACAAACTAAATCGAAAAACTGGTGTCTCTGACTCCTTGTATGCTTTGCCAGCACACAATCCATCATATCTCACGCTTAGCAAAGACGAACAATATATCTATGCCGTGGGCGAGAGTGGCAATAATAGCACTGTCAGTGCATTTTCGTTTGATAAAGAAAATAGCACTATATCGCATATCAACACCGTGCCAAGTGGTGGAGCTGACCCATGTTATATAGAAGTTGATGATAGTGGTAATAATCTTTTTACAGCAAATTATAGTGGTGGAAGCATATCAAGTTTTTCAACTGGCACAAAAGGTGAAATTATTCCAGCTAATCTTGTAATCAACTTTGAGGGCTCGGGTCCTGACAGAACGAGACAAGCATCATCACATCTCCACTCGGTAAGGATTTCTCCCGATTCAAAATTCTTGTTTGCCACAGATTTGGGTGCCGACAAGGTTTATCGCTTCCCTTTCACTAATTCTGTATTTGAGGGGCAGCCCTCCATAACGCAATCTGCCCTGCAGGAGTTTGACACGCCTGCCGAAATGGGACCACGTCATTTAGATTTCCACCCATCAGGAAAATACTTGTATCTGCTGGGCGAGATTTCGGGCGAAGTGGTGGTGTATGACTACGATGATGGAATGATTTCTCAAAAGCAAGCAATTCTATCCGATACTCTTGGAGCGCGTGGTGCTGGCGACATACATGTTTCTCCCAATGGCAAGTTTCTATACTCTTCAAACAGACTGAAGGGTGATGGTATCGCAATATTCTCAATTAATGAAGATACTGGCGAGCTCACCAAAGTGGGATATCAGGATACAGGCAAGCATCCACGCAACTTTGTCATCTCGCCCGATGGTGCACTATTGCTTGTGGCATGTAGGGACGATAATCGGATTCAGGTCTTTGCAATCGACGAGCACACTGGGCTGCTTATGGATACTCACAACGATATATTGGTTGGCAAACCAGTGTGTCTGAAAATTGTTTGATTCATACTCACACCATATTTCTATTGTTTCATCTCTAAATATGTGGTGACACAATTGACTTTGTCTATACATTTATAGAATATCTCTAAATCTAAAATATTTTTGATCCTTTGTGAATGAATTTTCTTCAATCCAAGGTGTAGGACAATTCATCTATAATTCAAAACCACTCTTACAAAGAATTGTAATAGCCGTCCAT
>CAZNRT010000001.1:18388-65122 GCA_964575445.1 uncultured Proteiniphilum sp.
ACAATTCATCTATAATTCAAAACCACTCTTACAAAGAATTGTAATAGCCGTCCATGATACAAAACCTCACTTACAAAGAATTGTAATAGCCGTCCATAATACAAAACCTCACTTACAAAGAATTGTAATAGCCGTTCATAATTCAAAACCACTCTTTCAAAGAAATGTAATATCCCTTTTTTATTAAACAATACACGTTCAAAACATTTGAAACATCGTTTTTGTTCCGAGGATACCAATTCAAAAAGGATGTCATATCTTCCAACATGTTCTTGTGCTAAACATTGGGCATTTTTATATCACAGGATAAGTCCGCTGTCATAATACTCTTCATTATTATATCACCAGACATGTTCTTTGTGGCAACAATGTAGGTTATTATATCTCAAAACTGGTTTCATGATCTAATAATGTAGATTATTATTGCAAGAAACTTGTTGCTACGATAGATAATCTATATGTTTGTATGTGGAAACTAAACACAGGATGCAATCATCATTCATATCTTATAGCCATAGATTAATAATGGCTATTCTGAATCTAAAATTGTGTGTAATACCATTTGTAATGGGTATTCAAAAGTTTTGGAATGATGGTAAATGATTGTGGACGGCATTTCATTGTTGCTATAATGGTGATAAAATTCCGTAAACGACCATTCAGAAGTCAAAAAACTGATAAAATAAAATGGAAACGAATAAAAAGAGATTTAAAAGAGAGGCTTTACTCATCGGGTGGATGAATAAATTGCCTAACGCCGCCTTTGCTTCATTTGTGGAAGAGCTTCATGGTATCATAGAGCGTAAATTAGCTGGCACGGATAAGATGAAGATTTCGAGATTGATCTTGGATAGATCCGTGAGTAATGTATCAAGAATGAGGGCGAGATATAGCGGACATATAGATACAAATTCGATTCATAAATTATATGATGATATGAAGGCGCAAGTGACTGCTATAAAATTAATTATCAATGGCAATCTTAGGTCGCCAATCAAAGAGCATGCCGAGAGTGCTGTTTTGTTGAAGTGGTGGATTAGTGCCTTTCCAAAGCGCCCTTATGATAAGATCATGGTGGCATTCAATTTTTGGATAGATTCTGTATTGACTGATTACCATAAAGATTATAGATCGGATATGCGTGAGGGAGCACGTATGTTGGGATTAGATATCTTTTTTGATCAATTGGAGGAAACTCTTAATAAGGCAAATAAGTTGATGCACAAACGCACTATTGAATTGGGAACAAAGGGCAACTCAGAGGCTTACGAGCAGCGTCGGGATATGCAAGAAAGTTTGCAGGGCTTTATGGATGATTATTGGGGGATGTTGAATTATTATGGAGAAGAGGATGAAGATCTGAAAATGCTGTATTACGAGCTCAAGTTAGTGATAAAACTACTGCATGCTGTGGTGAAGCAGCGAGAAACTAAGCGGAAGAGGCGCAAAGAGCGTATGGCACTGCGAGCTGAGGAGGCTGCAAAGCTGGAGGTTTCCAGCAGTATAAATACTACACTAAAGGTGGTGAACTTTGGTGATGTTGATGCTCAGGACGTGAAAGAGCAGGATGTTGGCTCCTTGACAACCCTCTCACCTGACAATCTGCCAACGGCTCAAGAGTTTTTAGAAAATCCAGAATTGATGAAGCATTTGTCATGGTCGCCCGAAGATGATGGTTATAAATTGCTTATGAAAGTAATAGAGAATGAATTAAATAGGATGAGGAATTAGAATTATATCGACTAATAAATTAAATTATGAGGTTGCCTTTGTCTCCGTTTCATTTATTGTTTTGACAATATAAAAAGGATGCTCAGCGATTTGCTGAGCATCCTTTGCTACGCTTGCTTAGTGATTTCTTTTAGTTAGTTTCTTCTGCCCTGACGGTTTGAGTCCATTCTGCTTTTGCGAAGCTCGTTAAGCTTTTCGGCTTTTTCCTTTCCAATAATTTTTTCAATCTCCGCTTGATTTTGCTTCATAACTTCTTCTCGTTTGGCGCGCATCTCATCCCGATTTGCAGTTGTCTGATTTCTTAGCTCTTTCATCTTAGCCATATCAGCGGTGCGCTGCTCTTCCTGCTTCTTGAGCAATACCTCAAGTTCAGCTTTTTGAGCATCAGTTAGCTCCACTGTCTTTGCCATCCATTCCACTCGCTCCTTGGCAGTCATTTGCATTGATTGACGAACCTGATTGTTGTTGAGGTTGCCCTGTTTTCCTTGTCTGTTTTGTGCGGACACCGATAGGCTCACTGTAAGCATTGCTGCAAACATAAATAATAGATACTTTTTCATTGTTCTAATTTTTTTGATTGTTGTTTTAAACTAAATTCTTTTGTCACTTTTATGACAGCTAAGATAGTCATTTGTTTAATAATAAGCAAGTCAATCTTGTGGTTGTTAGTCGATTATGTGATTGTTTAGTCATGCCTACATCTATCCCAAAGGCGTCTATGTGGAGCAAAAAATATGTTTTATCGATTGATAGTGGTATTTGGTATATATCGACAAAATGATTTCAGGAAGAGGTCTATTTGATGATAAATGATATCTTTGTCTTCAAGAAGCATGTGATTTTATATGGATATTTATTTTGAATATGGCGAAAAGGAAATTAATTATCTTAAAGCTAAAGATGATAAGCTGAGAAATGCAATCGATATTATTGGAAAAATAGATCGTAAGATTAATCCAAATCTTTTCTCATCGCTCGTTAATACAATAGTGGGACAACAGATATCGACAAAAGCACAAAAGACAATTTGGAAAAGAATAAGCGATACCATTGAAAATATTACTCCAGAATCAATATACAATCTTAGCATTGATGAATTACAGCAGTTTGGAATTTCTTTCCGCAAAGCGGGATATATAAGAAATTCGGCTGAGATGATTCTATCTAACGAACTTGACATACATTCTCTTTATGAAATGGAAGACCAAGCCGTGATCAAGTCATTAATCAAGCTGCCTGGCATTGGAGTATGGACAGCCGAGATGCTTATGCTATTTACCATGCAAAGGTCTGACATTTTGAGCTTTGGCGACTTAGGAATACAAAGAGGCATGAAAATCTTGTATGGATATGACGAGATATCCAAAAGCACCTTCTCAAAACATCAACAAATTTACTCTCCTTATGGCTCTGTGGCAAGCCTATATCTATGGGCAGTTGCAAGTGGCGAATTCACGTTGTAATATATTTTATTACAAGCGTTATAATGAAAAATATCAAATAACATAGTGCGAAAATCAATTATATAATATGTAAATGATTGTTGCTTAGTATTTTTGTGGCGAGTAGGGAAAGGTACGGTTATGACTCTGTATTTTGAGGGTATTTCTAATGTCTGTGTTTTGAGCTTGGTAATCGTGTGCGTAGCGTGATTCATAAAATTAATTGTTAAATATTATATTAAAATCTAATGAGAAAAGAAAGTAAGATTATTCTATTGAAAAAGTTGGTCATAATTCATTTTATGCTACTTTTTATGTTTTCATTAATTAATGCACAAGAGCCATCGCTCAGTGGTGTAGTCTTTGATGAATTAGGAGAACCCGTCATTGGAGCTACAATTGTTATTAAAGGTACTGGTAATGGTACTGTTACAGATTTTGATGGTAGATTTTCAATAAAGGCAAAATCAAATGATGTTATTGTGATTTCTTATGTTGGCTACGAACAACAAGAAATAAGTGTTAAAGGTAAAACTAATATTGAGGTGCGATTGTCAACTGACACAAAAACTCTATCTGAATTAGTTGTGATAGGATATGGTACAGTAACTAAAAAAGATCTAACAGGCGCAACATCCTCAATAAAAGGAAGTGATATAACACAGATTCCAGTAGCTACTGCTGCTCAGGCATTGAGTGGAAAGTTGGCGGGAGTTAATGTGACTTCAAGTAGTGGTGCACCTGGAGCTGACATAAATATTTTAGTTCGAGGTGGTACTTCAATAACTCAGGATGTCAAACCACTTTATATAGTTGATGGTTTTCAAATGGATGATGGTCTAAGAAATATTGACATTAATGACATTGAGAGTATTGATGTGATGAAAGACGCATCATCTACTGCTATTTATGGTGCTCGTGGGTCAAATGGAGTAGTATTAATAACGACTAAATCAGGCAAAGAAGGTAAAACGAGAGTAAGTTACAACTCATATGTGAGCTTTGAGAGTTTGAGTAATAAATTGAAAATGCTTGATGTTGAGGATTATGTGAGATATCAATATGAGTATCAGGTATTAAGAAATCAGGAAGCTTCTTGGGCTACAATGTTTGGTGGAAATATTATGGATTTAAATTTTTATTCTGGTGCTTATGATAGAATATCAAGGGAATATGGGAGCCGTCAAGGAATTGACTGGCAAGATATTGTTTTTGGAGGGACAGTGCTTACGCAAAATCATAATGCATCTATAAGTGGTGGTAATAATAAAACCAACTTCATTTTGAGTTATAATTTAACCAATCAAGATGGAATTTTAGCAAAAACTGGATATGAGAAAAACAACTTTCGTATCAAAATGAATCATGAGTTATTTAAAGGTGTAAGATTAGATGTTTCGACAAACCTAAATACCTCGAAAATTGATGGTGGTGGTTCCTTCAGTGGCTTAAAACAAACCGCTCTGCAACCACCAACGGGTGGTATATTATTTGATAATGATGAAATGGTTAATACCGATGTGCGTGATCAAATGATGATATACGAAAGTGCATATGATATTAATAATCCCATAATATCTCAAGATGCTGTGACAAATACAAAATTTAGACGTCAAGCAGGAGTAAATGCTGGTATTGATATTGATATACCATGGGTAAAGAATCTTGTGTTCCGTTCTGCGGGTAGTTATTTGTGGGAGCAAGTAAGAGACGACATTTGGGATGATGGTCGCACAAATGATGCAAAGACCAAACAAGGACCATGGGGTGAGAGAAATAATAGAGAAATGTTTACATGGCAGATAACCAATACATTGTCTTACAAGACTATGATTGCAGATGATCACAGTTTAAATGCATTAATTGGACAAGAGACATGGTACACCGAGTCTATGAAGCTTGACAATACATATTTGAAGTTTCCGAATGATAATTTTGGACTAAATAATACAGATATGGCAGGTGAAAAACTGACAAGTTCTGATATGCAACGAAATGGTATTGTTTCTCTCTTCACTCGATTGATGTATAATTACTCAGATAAATATTTACTTACCGCAACATTCCGTGAAGATGGTTCTTCAAAATTTGCTAAAGGAAATCAATGGGGTGCTTTGCCTTCTGTGTCTGCAGCATGGCGTATTTCTGAGGAATCTGTCATAAGTGATAATACATCAATATTTGATAATATCAAACTTCGTGGTGGTTACGGAGTTACAGGTAATTGCAATATTGATAATAATATGTACACTACAGATTATCAAGGAGGCAAATATTTTATTGGTACTTCTGAAATACCAGCTCTAAAACCACAATCTACTTTGGGCAATCCTAATTTGGTATGGGAGCAAACTAAGTCTCTCAGTGCGGGTCTTGATGTCACTTTGTTGAAGAATAGAATCAACTTTAGTTTGGATTATTATAATAACACTTCAGATAATTTGCTTATAAAACAAAGTATCGCAAAATCTTCTGGGTATAATGATCAGTTCCAAAATATAGGTTCTATTAGAAACAGAGGTTATGAATTTGTGTTGAATACTATAAATCTCAGAACAAAAGGTGGCTTTGAATGGAGAACTGATTTTAATATTTCATTTAATAAATCAAAGGTTTTATCACTATATGCTGATCCTGATGCATACATGAAGGTGGATGTTGATAGTAGAATGGAATTTATTATAAAAGAGGGAGAGCCTTTAGGGCAGTTTTATGGATATAAATATGATGGTATATATGTAACTGACGATTTTAATCAAAATAGCGATGGGACTTATTCGCTAAAAGACGGTGTGATTAGAAAAAGTGGATTATCTGTTGCACAAGTTGCTTCCATAAAACCAGGAAATATAAAATTTAAAGGTGTAAGCGGACAAGTCGATGACAAAGGCAACCCTATTTGGAGCGATGCAGACAGAACAGTTATAGGTAATGCTGAGCCAAAGTTTTTCGGGGGTTTGAATAATACTTTTGCTTATAAAGGTATTGATTTGAGTGTGTTTATGAATTTTAGCTACGGTAATGATGTGTTTAATATGAATACGCAACGATATGTAGGTCCTTATTTTGCTAACCAAAATGCAACAAGTATAATGACTGATCGCTTTACACTGATTGATCCAACAACTGGTAAGGAATCATTTGACTTGAAACGCTTGGCGGAATTAAACCCAAACCAGCATGGTGTGAGAGCAATTTGGAGCTTAAATGCTGCTAACAAAGATAATGCAACAGTTGAAAAGACTGATTACAATATTGAGGATGGCTCCTATTTGCGTATTAGCAATATAACATTAGGATATACACTTCCTTCGGCAATCACAAAAAAGGCACATTTAAATAATGTTAGATTTTATCTAACTGCTAACAATCTATACACATTTACTAAATATTCTGGTTTTGATCCAGATGTGTCAACTGAGTCATCCCTGCTTAAGAGAGGTGTTGATAGTTCTGCATATCCTAAAACATATAGTTATGTTGTAGGATTAAATTTATCATTCTAAATTGAAATAATATAATGAAAAAATATTTTTATCTAACTATCCTTTTTGGGTTAGTGTTTTACACATCATGTCAAGATTGGCTTGATATGCCATCTGAGAATAAATTTGATTCTGTTACTGTATTTAAATCAATTAGCAAGGCAGAGATGGCAGTGTTTGGAGCATATAATGCAGCTATATCACAAGAGATGTATTACCAACTGCTTTCAGGAACAGATGAGTGTATGTCAACTGAATTGAATAACAGCAAAGGAATATTCTCTCGTTATGCACACGACTCTTCCAACTCAGCTGGAAATAGTACATATAATGCTATGTACTCAACTATTGAACAAGCAAATAATTGTATAAAGGGTTTGAATGCAATGACTGCTAATAATGATGAAGAGCAAAAAAAGATTGATAAACTTATGGGAGAATCGTTAGCTCTTCGAGCATATGCTTACTTTCATGTAGTAAGACTTTTTGGAGATGTTCCTTTTTCTATAGTGCCAATAGCAGATGCTCCTTCTATAACTTCTGGGAGATATGATCGCGATGTAATATATGATCAATGTATTGATGATTTGCAAAAGGCTGTAACATTGCTTCCTTGGAAGAATGAGGGTAATATTCCAAGTGAACGTTTTTCTAAACAAGCAGCTTATGGTATTCTTGCAAGAGTTGCACTTCATGCTGCTGGTTATTCTTTGAGATTTGATATCAAAACCTATGATCCTGCTTCAATTAAATTGTCTAAAAGAGCAGATGAGGCACGTGTGAAAGAACTTTATTCAATTGCAAGTAATGCTTGTAAATTAATAATTGATAGGAATGAAAATAAATTGGTAGATAAATATGATCAGGTATGGAGAGATTTGCTTTGCAAGCGATACAATAATGAGTCTATTTTCGAGCATGGAATGTACGGACCAAATCATAATGATACTCGATTAGGTTATACATCTGGCATACCGACTCCTGCAAGTAATGTTCCTTATGGTAGGGGAGCACCACAACTTGCTGTTATGCCTACTTTATATTTTGAGTATAACGAGAATGATCAACGACGTGATGCAACAATATGTAACTATGAAATTAGAACGAATAACAATGTTGCCACAATGTTACCTTATTCAAGCAGAGCAATAGGGAAGTATCGTGTCACCTGGAAAAAAGAACGTGGCTCATCAGACTCAAGAAGAGATATTAATGCGCCTATTTTGCGGTATTCCGATATATTGTTAATGTTTGCTGAAGCAGATAATGAATTAAACAATGGACCAACTCCTGCTGCTGTTGATGCCTTTGAAAAAGTACGAACCCGTGCTTTCTCAGGGAATAAGAATTTGATAGGTGATACACCCAAAACAAAACAAGGATTTTTTGACGCTATTGTAAAGGAGAGAAAACTTGAATTTGCATTTGAGAGTATAAGACGAGGTGATGTTGTAAGATGGGGGCTTCATTATGATTTGTTGACTAATGAGAAGGCTAAGCTTATAAAGATGGCAAAACATGAAGATGAGTATGCTGAAATACCAAAGTATGTGGCTTATAAAACGATTGTGATGAGTGTGTTAGAAGAACCAAATATTGGTCTAAAAATACATAAAACCTATCTTCAAGAACCTGATCAAACAGAAAAGAATTTACTAACTGCTGGAGGTTATACTTTGATAAACTTGTATGCTGCAAATACTGGTGGATTTTTTGCTAATGCTTTAGACGCAAATCTGTCATGGATAACAAGCTTCTTTGAAGGTTTGCAAAAAAATAAAACTGAGTTATTGCCACTAAACATTAATATGATGAATGATAATCCTGAATTGAGGGAGCAGCAGCATCCATTATATAGATAGACTAAATTGATGAATAGAGTTCATTTAAATATTGTAATTACTTGTCTTTTAATCTCCTGCATGTATTCTAATGCTTTAGCTCAAGCTTTGGCTTTTCCTACTGCCGAAGGATTTGGGAAATATGCTACAGGTGGTAGAGGAGGACAAGTAATTACTGTTACTAATCTAAATGATTCTGGAGATGGAAGCCTTAGATACGCAATTGAGCAAGAAGGAGCAAGAATTATCGTGTTTGCGGTAGATGGAACTATAGAGCTGAAATCTAAAATGATAATTAAAAATGATAATATTACTATTGCTGGACAAAGTGCGCCAGGTGAAGGAATATGCATAAAAGGATATCCTTTGTATATTAATGCTAATAATGTAATTATTAGATATGTTCGTTCCAGAATGGGTGATATACATCAATTTGAAGACGATGCTATGGGTGCTATGAGGGTAAAAGATTTAATAATTGATCATTGTTCAATGTCATGGTCTATTGATGAATGTTTATCAGTTTATAGATCCGAAAATGTAACCATACAGTGGTGTATGATTACTCATAGCTTGTTTAAATCAACTCACTCTAAAGGTGCGCATGGTTTTGGAGGGATATGGGGAGGTAGTAAAGCTACTTTTCATCACAATTTGTTAGCACATCATAGTAGCCGAAATCCTCGTTTGGCATCGGATGGTTATTCGCCAGTAGATTATAGAAATAATGTAGTTTACAATTGGGGATTTAAGTCTGCATATGGAGGAGGACGACAAGGAAAAGTAAATTTTGTTGCAAATTATTATAAGCCTGGTCCTGCTACGTCAATAGATAAAAGTGAAATATTTCTTGATCCGGCAGAGGATGGAACGGGAGCATATTACTTTGAAAATAATGTAATGGAAGGGAGTAGTGTAGTTACTTCAGATAATTGGCAGGGTGTAACCACTAAGAGTAAAAGTCGAAGAGTGGATATTCCGTTTGAATATGAGCCAATTAGAGAAGATTTACCTGAAGAAGCATATCGGAAAGTACTTAATTGGGCTGGGTGTAGTCATAGAAGAGATTCTTATGACTTAAGAGTAGTAGAAGAAGTGGAATCTGGTACAGCATCTGGTGGCAAAACATATGCGGGTGGTGATAAAGGGATTATAGACTCCCAAGAAGAAGTAGGAGGATGGCCTTATTTAAAACAGGGAATTTATCCTCTTGATAGTGATGGTGATGGGATGCCAGATGAGTGGGAGATAAAAAATGGTTTAAACCCAAATGATAAAAAGGATGCCTCTTTGAGTGCTTTGGATATAAACTATACTAATGTTGAAGTATATTTAAACTCTATTGTAAGCGATAGTTTATATTACTCACATATAAAGCAAAAGACTGATAATAAGATTACTCAAAGATATTCAGACAGTGATATTTCTGACTTTTGCAAAGAGCTTATCCCCATGGGTAGAATTCTTGAGTCTGAAGATTATTATGTTTGGTGTTGTGCTCCAATATATGATGATCAAGAAAAGGTGCACGTATTTTATTCTCGTTGGCATAAAAAATATGGAATGGGTGGCTGGATTCATAAGAGTGAAATTGCACATGCAATTGCTGATAATCCAGAGGGACCTTACACAGAGTTTGGAGCTGTTATTGCCCCGAGAATGGGCTATTTTGATGCTACCACTTGTCATAATCCTCATATCCAACTTGTAGATGGAACTTATTATTTATTTTATATGGGTAATAATGATGGCACAGTTTTTACCAAACGAATAGGTCTTGCGAAATCTAAGTCATTATATGGCCCATGGGAAAGAATGGATAAACCTATATTAGAAGCAGGAGAAGAGGGAGATTGGGATGATTGTAATACTACAAATCCAGCTTTCATTGTGGATTTAGATGGCAAAGCAAGACTTTATTATAAATCATGGAATAAGTATGAGTATGAAAATGAGAAAGGTGATATAAGGGCTAATAGAAAATATGGTTTTGCTATTTCTGATAATACTGAGGGGGAGTATAAAAGATTTGATAAAAACCCAGTCGTGGATTTTTCAAAATATGGCAATAATAGGCAGATTGAAGATGCTTATGTCTATATTGAAGATGGAGTCTATAAAATGTTGATGAGAGATATGGGTTATTATGATCATGAAGTCGGTTTGATTTTCACCTCTGAAGATGGTATAAGTTGGGGAGAACCACAAATTGCATGGTTCGGTGCTAAAACATATATTGATGAGCCTCCTGCGCCAAAACATTTAAAAAGATATGGTCGTCTTGAACGTCCTCAAATATTGATGAAGAATGGTAAGCCAGCGTATCTGTTTAATGCAATTCAAGGTGGGCGATACAACTCCTCCTCCAGTTTTCTCTTTAAAATTAAATCTGATAATTAATTTAAAATTATAATATGAAACATTTCTATCTTTTATTTATTCTGGGATTTGTGATCTCGTGCGGAACGACGGAGAATGCAAAAATTGATCGTTATGCTCTTGTGGAGCGGAATAGTCCCAAAGTTAATGAGTTTGAGGAGCTGTCTTCTCTATCCGTTGGCAATGGAAATTTTGCTGTGACGGTAGATGCTACGGGATTACAAACATTTCCCGAGCTATATTCTAAAGGTGTTCCCTTAGGCACCCAATCTCAGTGGGGGTGGCATAGTTTCCCCAACATTAACAATTATAAACCCGAAGAGACACTCAAGGATTACAACTTTAGAGGATGGGAGGAGCCTTATGCAGTTCAGTTCAACGAGCCAGGCAGACAAAAAGATGCAGCAGATTATTTCCGATTGAATCCTCATCGTTTGCACTTGGGGTATGTGGGTCTGGAGCTGAATGATGCCGATGGCAATAAGATTGAGGCGTCGCAAATAGAGAATATTGATCAGAAGCTAAACTTGTGGGATGGGGTAGTGAGCAGCTCTTTCACTGTTGGTGGTGAGTCGGCTACTGTATCTTCGGCAGTAAATCCTGATAAGGATCAATTGGCAGCCACTATTACTTCTGACATGATACAAAAAGGATTGATGAAGCTTAATCTAAGATTTCCATATCCCACTGGTGGGCATGCAGATGATGCTACAAACTGGGATGCACCCGAGAAGCACAAAACAGAATTGGTTTCGCAAGATGATAATTCTTTTGTATTGAAAAGAACGTTAGATGAAACTACTTATTTCGTAACTGTATCATATAGTGGTGAGGCTGATGTGGTGGAAAAAGATAAACACTACTTCGTGATAGCTCCCAAAAGTTCTGATTTTTCATTTACTTGCGACTTTTCTGATAAAGAGCCCGCTGTAGTTCAAAACAGTGCATCAGAAACCTTCACGGCTTCTTCAAATTATTGGAACTCGTTTTGGCAAAAAGGGGGAGTGATAGACTTCTCTAATGCAACAGACGAAAGAGCACCCGAATTGGAGCGTCGTATTGTTTTGTCACAATATTTGATGGCTATACAGTCTGCTGGGATGTATCCTCCACAAGAAACTGGATTGACATATAATAGCTGGTATGGTAAATTCCACTTAGAGATGCATTGGTGGCACGCCGTGCATTTTGCTTTATGGAATCGTGCAGACCTTCTCGAAAGAAGCTTGAGCTGGTATGCTGAGGCATATCCAATAGCAAAGTCTATTGCCGAAAGACAAGGGTTTGATGGTGCTCGCTGGATGAAAATGACTGATCCATCGGGAACGGAAGCTCCATCTAAAGTGGGATCGTTCCTCATTTGGCAACAACCACACTTTATATACATGGCTGAGCTTATTTATCGCAACAATCCTTCTCAGGAAGTATTGGATAAGTATAGCTTCTTGGTGGATGAGACTGCAAAGTTTATGGCTTCGTTTGCATCTTATGATGAACTTGAGGGACGATACGTGCTTAAAGGAATTATTCCAGCACAAGAGACATTGCGTGCTTCCGAAACTATCAACCCTCCTTTTGAACTATCTTATTGGCATTATGCTATGTCGGTGGCGCAAGAGTGGAGAGAACGCTTGGGGCAGAAGCGCAAACCTCAATGGGATGAGTTGATTGATAAGCTTTCTCCATTGGCATATCTTGATGGATTGTATCTTGCTTCGGAAGATGCTACTGATACTTACAAGGATATAAGATTTACTTCTGATCATCCTGCTGTGTTGGGTGCTCTTGGCATATTGCCTGAATGTAAATTGGTGCGTCCTGACTATATGAAAAATACTTTGGATTGGATTTGGGACAATTGGAACTGGGGCAAAACATGGGGTTGGGATTATCCTATGACTGCTATGAGTGCTGCACGACTTGGTGATCCCGAAAAAGCAGTAGGTGCTTTGCTTATGGACAAGCGCACTAATACTTATTTGATTAATGGACACAATTATCAAGACTCTCGTCTGCGTGTCTATCTGCCAGGCAATGGGGGCTTGCTAACTGCTGCTGCAATGATGTGCGCAGGATGGGATGGAAATGATGTCAAAAATCCTGGCTTCCCCAAAAATGGTAAATGGAATGTAGTGTGGGAGGATTTAAAACCAATGCCATAAATAATCATGAATCAGAAAATAATAAATATTGTCTTAGCGGTTCTTTTGAGTCACTCTGTTGTGGCTCAGAAGACTGCTATACTATTTGCAGACTCTGAAATGAGACGTGCTCCTCAAGCATGGCAATTGGATCATGGCAAGCGGTTGTATTTTGGCTATGGTCAAGGTCTTGCCACTCTTGCAATGCTCAAAGTGTGGGAGGCAACTAACGATCGAAAGTACCTTGACTATGTTATAGAGTGGACCGATTCGCTTATAAATGATAGTGGTGAAATACACGAATACAAGGTTGAAACATATAATATAGATTACATTAATTCGGGTAAAGTGCTGTTTGAGGTTTACAAGCAAACTGGTAATGAAAAGTACAAATTAGCTATGGATAAGCTGGTTAATCAGATGAAGAATCACCCTCGAACGCTTGAGGGTGCCTTTTGGCATAAACTTATTTACCAGCATCAAATTTGGCTTGACGGGTTGTATATGGCATCTCCGTTTTTGGCACAGTACGCTGTAACTTTTGATAGACCTGACTTGATAGAGGATGTGATAAATCAGTTTGAGATATGTGCAAAGCACACTTATGATGCTAAGACGGGGCTTTACTATCATGCTTGGGATGAAAGCAAAAAGCAGCGATGGGCAAATAAAGAAACGGGTCAATCGCCTAACTTCTGGGGGCGAAGTGTTGGGTGGTGGTTTATGGCAATGCTTGACGCATTGGATTATATTCCAGCAGAGCACCCTAAGCGAGAAATGCTAATTGGTATGATTCGTAACCTTGCCGAAACTTTGACAAAATATCAGGATAAAACAGGACTTTGGTATCAGGTTTTGGATATGGGTGATAAAGAAGGAAACTATTTGGAGGCTACGGTGTCGGCAATGTTTATGTATTCGTATGCTAAAGCGGTAAACAAAGGGTATATTGATCAGAAGTATAAGGGCGTTGCAGAGAAAGCTTACAATGGATTGATGAGTGAGCTGATTGTGTCTAATGATGATGGTACATTATCGCTTACTCAATGTTGTGCCGTAGGGGGATTGGGAGGAAATCCTTATCGTGATGGTAGTTTCGAGTATTATATTAATGAACGAATAAGAGACAATGATGCTAAAGGAACTGGTCCTTTTATTTTGGGATGTCTTGAGCTAAGTAAATAAAGTATTAAAGAATAATTATAATGAAATCTATTTTGAGAGTATCTTTTTTCTCGTTATTAGTGTTGGTGATGGCTTCATGCGGCGATACTGCGACAACAAAATCGCCATATAGTTATCTGTATGAGAATTTGCCATTTGATATGCCTATTGTAACACCACCTACTTTTCCCAACTATAGTGTTTCGATAAAAGATTTTGGAGGAATTGGTGATGGAACATATCTGAATACAGAGGCTTTTGCTGCAGCAATAGATCAAGTTGCGTCTAAGGGTGGGGGCAAAGTGATTGTACCTGCAGGTGTTTGGTTTACGGGTCCTATCGTTCTGAAAAGTAATATCAATCTGCATTTGGAGGATAGAGCAATTGTTTTGTTCTCGCCCGACAAGAGTTTGTATCCATTGGTAGAGACATCTTTCGAGGGGCTTGACACAAGGAGAGCACAATCGCCAATTTGGGGAAAGAATTTGCAGAATGTTGCTATTACTGGAAGTGGTGCTATCGATGGCAATGGGCATTACTGGCGTCCTCTCAAAAAACAAAAAGTATCGGATAGTATGTGGAAGAGACATATTGCACAGGGAGGCGTATTCAAGCGTCCTGATTATTGGATGCCTTCGGAGCAATATCTGCATGGAGATACGATAAGTGACATGAATGTGCCACGACACTTGAAAACTGAGGAGGAGTGGAATTCTGTAAGAGATTTTTTGCGCCCAGTGATGGTGAGTCTTCAGAGTTGTAAGAATATTTTGTTGCAAGGTGTTATTTTCCAAAATTCTCCAGCATGGAATATTCATCCTCTAATGTGCGAGAATTTAATAGTTGATGGTGTGCAGGTTCGTAATCCCTCTTACGCACAAAATGGTGATGGTATAGATATTGAATCTTGCAAAAATACTATTGTGGTCAATAGCACATTTGATGTGGGCGATGATGGTATCTGTGTGAAGTCGGGCAAGGATGAAGATGGAAGAAATAGAGGAATCCCTACCGAAAATTTGATTGTAGATAATTGCACCGTGTTCAAAGGGCATGGAGGCTTTGTTGTAGGCAGCGAAATGTCGGGTGGAGTGAAAAATGTATCAGTTTCCAACTGTCAGTTTTTGGGCACAGATGTGGGTTTGAGATTCAAGAGCAAGAGAGGTCGTGGTGGAGTGGTTGAGAATATCTATATTACTGATATTAGTATGTTTGATATTGCAACAGAGCCTCTTCTGTTTAATTTATACTATGGTGGTAAATCTGCAGTAGAGATATTGGAAGATGGTGATGAAATTGCCAAAGAGGAATTGATTCCAGCCGTTGATGAAACTACTCCCGTATTCAAAGATATCTTTGTGAAGAATGTAGCTTGTCGCAACGCAAGAAGGGCTATGTATTTCCATGGTATTCCTGAGCAAAATATTGAAAATATTCAAATCGAAAACTTTGTAGTTCATTCCACATATGGTGCTGAACTGTTGGAGTCGGATGGGATTTCGCTAAAGAATGTTGAGATTTATCCTACGGAGGGTTATGCTCTGACTTTGAACAATGTGAAAAATGTAACAGTGGATAACTTTAAAACGGATAGTGAACTATCCACGATTGTTGATATTTCGGGTAATAGAACTGAGAATATTCTTCTCCCATCTGATTTGTTTGGTGAAAAGGTTAATGTGAGGGATAATGTGAAAAAAGGACAAGTAGCTGTGAAGCCTATTATGATGGAGTAGGAGTGATGTATTGATTGTAAAATAAGGGACACTATAGATTTTTTATAGTGTCCCTTATTGCGTTGTTAACCTTGTAATATTTTATAACGTGGATATTTTCCCGTTAATTTTTAAATTATTGAAGTTGATATTCTTAGTCATACCAGTAATATTATTACCATTTGTTTTTACCCCATCAAAGCTACAGTCTGTCAGGTTGATGTTATAAACGCAAGCTTCGTCAGGTAGTCCGTTAATCAAAACTCCATATCTGCTTTGGGTTGAGGTCACATTCTCCATGAATACATTTCTTACTATTGGGGTATGTATTCTATCTCCAGGTTCATTGGACTCGTATAGTAGATTAATTTTTAATACCGCCTCTTTGCATTGACCTACTGTCACGTTCCTGACATAAATATTCTCTATGGTTCCACCTCTCAATGTGCTGGTCTTGATTCTGATTGCTCGGTCTAATTGAGGGCTGTCCATTCTGCAATTTTCAACAAATAGATTCTTGTAACCACCTGTAATTTCACTTCCGATGACTACACCGCCATGTCCATTTTTCATCTCACAGTTCCTGACAATTATATTTTCACTTGGTTTTGACCAAAATCTTCCATCGTTGTTTCTTCCTGCTTTTATTGCAATACAATCGTCGCCTGTGTTGAAAAAACAATCTTCTATAAGCACATTTGTGCATGATTCAGGATCAATTCCATCTCCATTAGGTCCCGCATTTACTATATTGACACCCTTGATGGTTACATTGTTGCACATTAATGGATGGATCACCCAAAATGGCGAACGAATTAGCTTAACACCTTCTATTAGAACATTGTTGCATTGATATAAATTGATAGTCTGTGGTCTCATGCCATCTTCTTCGGTTAATATTCTCTCAGAGAATGGCACGTTGTCTATTCCCCATTTCATAAGTTTGGGACGTCCAGTTCGCTGTGAAATATCACCCTCTTGCCATCCAAACCTTGTAGCACCACATTTTTTCCACCAATTGTCATTACTTGCACTTCCGTCGATAGTGCCTTGTCCTGTTATAGCTATATTGCTCTCACCATATGCGTAGATTAATGGTTGCAAGTTGTAACAATCCATACCCTCCCAACGTGTTAGTACTGTTGAAAAATACTTGGGGTTAGTCGTGAATCTTATTATTGCATCTTTTTCTAAATGTAGGTTTACATTGCTTTTTAGTGTTATGGGTGCTGTGTGCCAAATGCCAGCTGGAATTATAACATTACCACCTCCTTTAGAGCTACAAATTGCTATTGCTCTATTAATTGGTTCTGTATTCAATATTGTGGAATCGTTGGCTGTAGCACCAAAATCTTTAATGTTGTAATACTTTTCATTGAAGATGGGTACGTTGATATTCTTTTCGATTTCAGGATAGACTTTAGACCATGCCTCTTTGCTATCTTGTGCGTTTATCTTGAATGTAGTCATTATCCCGATGAGTAATAAAAGAGTATTTAATAAAATATTTTTCATTGAAATTTTAATTATTTGAGTTTATAATAGAAGTTTAGGGTCTTTGTAGTGTTACGGACATTAGCCCAATGATAACATCGTTAGAAAGAGTTCTAATAGATAAGTGGCTTAACTCTTTTGATGAATCTAATGGAATGTCAAGAAGTACACCTGCTCCACCATCAATAGATCTGCCATATACTCCAGTAATATTTAAGTCTTTTTCTAAGTTATTTGAAACTAATCCCGAATTGAGATGAATGCGATATGGTTTTTCTCCTTTTATGTTGAATGCTAAATCATCAACAAAATAATCTTGCTCAATTGGACACCAATTGTCTGGATTAATTAGTTCTACTTCTATGCTACTTTCATCCATGTAATGAATTGTCACAACTCCATTGGCTATGTGACATTGCATATGATTTGTGCTACCAGCCATCATTAGGTATGCGTGAGTAGCTTTTCCTGACAATTTAAGATCATCTGCGTCAGGATAGTTATTCCAAAGAGATGTATAAACAATATTCTTACCTTTATTTGGTGTTCTGAAATCTATGCCAAGGTTGGTTTTAAGTACATTGTTTTCAATTGCACTTCTCAATCCAGTATCGTTAATCTCTGCCGTTAGGTTAGGGTGGCACCATTCACCAATACCTTGAGTGGGCAGTTGCAGGGTAGTATAAGGTGATCTTGGAGTTAGATATTTGTTGTTGAAAATATCTGTAACATTTGAATTGAAATATCTGTCAATATTAATTGTCTCACATTTTTGAGATTCCACATTTGAGAAATTAGAGTAGTTGAGCACTTCTTTATGTTCTATTTCAATATTTATTTTATCCCACCATGTTAAATCACCCGAAGCTAATCTCACAAAGATTGTGTTATATTGTGACTTGCCATTAATGATTCCACTAATATCATTGTGCTTGTCAATTGCCGTTTTATGTAATACCTCTTGAGGGTCTTTTATATCAATTATTTGATACTTACTTTTGTATTGGAATATATCATTCGGTTTATGCTTGTTGTTTGTGTTTTTCAATTCTTCAATATGATTGCCATCCCATTCTACCTCAATATTGTATGTTTTGTTCTTTTCAATCTTTGTCCCAATATTAATCATTGGTTTACCAATAGATTCAGTATTAATAATCCAGTCAGATTTAACGCCATTTACTCTTATATTTTTTATCTTATCATATCTGGCGACAATTTGTAGTTCTAAGTGATTGATGTTATCTAAAGCGAAATTTAGGATATAAGAATCTTTTGTATCTTCTCTTAAATAATCAAAAGTCAAATCAGGTGTCTTTATATTTGCATGTCCCCACTCTTTAGGAAAACCTGGTTTTACAACTATCCTCTTGTTCAAAGCATCTGGATTAATCCCGTACAAGCCTTGAATAAAAACTCGAGATGCTACTCCTATTGGATCTGCAAAGTCACGATAGCATTCTCCTCTTGCGGCATCATAAAAGCTCACTTGACCAAAGTTTCCTGGACTTCCACCAAGATACATACCATCTAAGATTGAACTTTTAAGAAGTTTATATCCCTTCTCATTTCTTCCCGTTTGAAAATATGCCAATGCAGTGTGCATTACTTCAGCAAAGGCAACATTGTTAACACTCCAAGAATAAGGAAACCAATTTGTTGTCGATATTGTTTGATAGTTGTCATCGATTAATCCTATTGCTCTTACGGGGATGTGTGGTATTTCATTATCGATATATTGAGTGGCCTGATATCTTTGGAAGCTGTTACCTACTTCACTATCTATTGCATGATAAATACTCCAAACCGCAGCTTTTTCGTGAGTTCGTTTCAGTCCCATAAAATCTTTATATTCTGCCCAATGACCTTTGTCTTGGAGCCATAAGATTTCATTAATTGCTTTGTCAATTTTTTCTGCTTCATTTTGGTATGGGGTTGGATCTTCTCCTATCTTTTCAGCAATTAGAGCAGCTAATCTATTGGATCTATAGTTATAAGCTGTGGAGTGGGTTACTGCTCCACTATTATAATATAGTGCGTCACTCGCCCATATGCAAGCATATGCGTCATAAAGACCGTCATCATTAGGGTCATAATTTAATTTCTCCCAAGCTAAGTGACGGGTAATAACAGGCCACATTTTTCGTGCATAATCTAAATCTCCAGTCCAATTTAAATGCCACAACAATTCATCAATGTAACAGAGATTCATGTTGTAATGGTGCATCTGATTGTTCTTGTTTGGATTTCTACAAATGTATCCATTACTATAATGTGGAGTGCCCCACTTTTTTACAGAGCGTGCTAAGTTTAATTCTTCATCTTGGGCAGGATGTGGTAATGATTGAGGTACATCCGCAACTTGACTGTTTGCGTAATTATCAAAGTGAGTACGTGCACGATCGTGCCAGCCTAAAAAATCACCAGTATAGCCAGCTCTCCATCCAGTCAGTTGCATTCTCCATCCAATAGCACCGTGTAACCATACGTCTCCATCCCATATTCCATCAGCAGCTACAGAAAGTGCACCTCCAATAGTATTGAAAAATGGATCTGGAGTAGATATTGTTATTCGTGATGCCAACTCCTTTCTCCTTAATTCTGTTTCCTCAAATAGCTTTTCGAGATTTCCATTTGTGATATCCTTATCTCTACCAATATATATGTATTGTGTGCCTTTTAAAGCTACTTCGCTATTAAGTGCAGGTCGGTAGTCTGTTGTTATTTTAGAATTATCGGGCATTACACCAAATAGAAATTGCTGGTTGTCCGCTCCAAAAGATAATTCAAATTTATTGTCATTTATATTGTATTTATTGCCATCGCAATATTTGTCCTTCAGCTCAAAGCCATCTTCTGGATCTACACCCATATCACCTGATCTTGAAAAACCAGTCATTGATGCTCCTCCAAATCTGGAATGAAGAACAGTGCTTTTTGGTAAGTCGAATGAGGTGATTTTCCATATTGCTCCCTCTACATCATATAGAGCAAGAGCTTCAATTTCTATTTTGCCTTTGCCTAAGATAGGGTCTGTAATTGAATATAATCTTTTACCAGGTCTATATCTTGACTCAATCCACTTTGTATTGTTAAGTTGGATTTTATTTTCCCCATTGCTAATTTCGAAAGATAGGTTGCCACCCATTCTTGGAAGATAGAAGGCAAACTCTGGCACATCTCCTGTTTCGACCCTAAAGCCCGAATGTCCACCGTATAATGCTCTATTGAACTTTTTATCACCATTAATAATCACAAAGTCTTCTCCATCGGGCATGTATCTTAATGTTCTTACTTTTTGATGTTTGCCCTCATTTATAGAAGATAATGGTTGAGACTTGAGCAAGTTAGGTGATAGGATTAGTAAAGCTAAAATTGGAAATATATTTTTATTTATCATTGTATTTGTAAAGTATATAAAAATCGTATTATAATAAATTCTTTAGTTGCGAAGAAATTAAAAAAATGAAGCACAATGTTGGTTAAGTATCATATACTAATATCTTGACCACATTGTGCTTGCTATCTATAAAGAGAATGAATGTACAACTATTTGTTATGTGTTACACCTGACTATCCTTGCTAATTAAACATATTCGGGATAATAAGTGAAAAAATTAGTACTGCCATACCTATTACTAAGAAAAGTATTGCTTTCTGTCCTGCGCCTTTCCATTCTTTCAGGATGATACCCCAAAAGTTGCTGAAAATTACGTTTAATGACATTAGAATGCTCCATGAGAAAGCCATCATAACGCTATTAGGCTCAAAGAAGCTTTGTCCCATTCCCAAGCCAAAAAACTGGGTGTACCAAAGTAGTCCCGCTAATGCACTGAAGAGTATATTGTTAGTCAAAACACTTTTAGATGAATTGAAAATTTCGCCACTTGTTTTATTTTTTCTGTTCATATATGTACAGTAAACAAAATTGGTTGCAAAACCACCTACTGTAACTAATAGTATAACTGGATTGAGTGCAAACAAATCTTTTGCACCAGATGCTATACTTGCTTGTTTAATTGGCTCTCCTGCACCCAGACCTAAACTAAAACATGCACTCATTACACCCGCAAAGAGGGCAATTAGCAATCCTTTTTTTAATGCAAAATCTTTAATTGCTTTTTTACGCTCTTCTTCCGACATATTTTGGGAGCGCAAACTACCCGAATATCCTACTAAAGCAATGCCTACGAGGGTGACAGCCACTGCTAAAAGAAGAATTAATCCTTTTGGTGATAGAAGATCAGTACCTGCCAACATAGCTGGTATCAAAGTTCCAAAGGCAGCACATGTTCCTAATGCAACAGATTGTCCCAAAGCAATTCCTAAGAATCGCATGCTTAATCCAAAAGTTAATCCTCCAATACCCCAAAGTACTCCATAACCTATTACTTGCCATGTAGCGGAGGCATTATTGATATAGATATTAATTAATTCAGGCATAGAGTTTGCCATGAATGCTCCAAGCAATGGGAAGATAAGCCAAGCAAAGACTCCTTGCATTAGCCAGAAATTTTCCCATGACCAATCTTTAATCTTATTGATAGGGACGTATGAGCTTGATTGGCCCATACTTCCTATTGCAACGATTAGTAAACCAATTATGGTATTCATTATGTTGTTTATCGTTTAGAGGTTACTTCCTCTTCATATTTTTCAATTACACTAATATAATCATTGCCAACGGGCACACCTTGTTGCATGCAATAGTAGTTATATATAGCATTCCAAGGCATTGATTTTAGTTCTTCAAGATAAGCCATGCGTTGGAATCTCTTATCTTGTTTTTCAAATTCTCTTAAATCAGCAGTTGGTTCTAAAAGGGCTTGCAGCATAGCGCGTTGCGTAGAGCGGACACCTACTACATATGCACCAATCCGATTGATAGAAGCATCAAAAAAGTCTAATCCAATATTAACCTTGTCCATTTGACCTGAACGAACAATTTCTTGAGAAAGGTCAAGAAGATCATCGCTTAAAATTACAACGTGGTCGCTATCCCATCTTACTGGGCGACTTACGTGAAGGGCAAGCTCAGGCACGAAAAGCAATGTAGATGAGATCTTATCTGCAATACCTTCTGTTGGATGGAAGTGTCCCGCATCAAGGGTTAGCATCATATTATTTTTTACTGTATATCCAAGATAAAACTCATGTGATCCTACAACATAACTCTCGCTGCCAATCCCAAATAATTTACATTCTATACAATCTTTCAGATATTCAGTGCTTATTTTTTCTGAGAGTACTTCGTCAAGAGATTCTTGCAATAACACTCTGTGTTCGTATCTTGATACTGTTTTGTCTTTTTCTCCGTCAGGTATCCATATATTATGAACACATGGACTACCTTGTTGACGTCCAATCTCTTCGGCAATTATACGACATTGACGTAAATGATTTTTCCAGAACTTTCTGATTTCGGGATCGAAGTCTGATAGAGTGTATCCACTACTTGCTTTAGCGTGTGAAAAAAATGTAGAATTAAAATCAATCTTGACGCCCACCTTCTTAGCCCAATCAATCCAGCTTTGGAAATGCTTGGGTTCAATTTTGTCTCTGTCCACAAATTCTCCACCAAAATCGCCATATATTGCATGTAAGCTAATTCTATGTTTACCAGGAATGAGCTTTAAAGCCTCTTCAATATCGCTTCTTAATTCCTCTATTGTACGAGCCTTCCCAGGATAATTACCAGTTGTTTGTATTCCTCCTGTTAACTCTCCGTCAGGATTTTCAAAGCCAGAAACATCATCTGCTTGCCAGCAATGAATAGAGATTGAAACATTATTTAATTTGTCTAACGCTTCTTCAACGTTAACTCCAAGAGAAGCAAATTGTAGTTTTGCATCTTCATAATTTTTGTTGATTTGTTCTTGGTTCATCTTTATTCTTTTTATGTGTAATATTATATTTGCTTTTTATTTAAACACCTTTAGATATTGAGAATAATTATTGCCCCACTCCTCAATATTTTCTGGTGTGAACACTTCTTGCTCCACAGAGTTCTTTATTATTTTTCGTATTTCACATTTGTCTTTCACCAAACCCGCTGCTTGTGCTTGTAGCATAATATTTCCAATGGCTGTGGCTTCCGATGGTCCAGAAATTACTTCAATATTGGTAGCATTTGCTGTGAACTGATTCAGCATCTTGTTGTTTGAACCTCCACCAATAATGTGTAGCTTTTCTATTGGTTTGTCTGATAGTTGTCTTAGATTTGTAAGCACCTGGTTGTATCTAAAAGATAAGCTTTCATAGATGCAACGTGATAACTCTCCAACTGTTTGTGGGATATATTGACCTGACTCTCTGCAATAGTTTTGGATAGCCTCAATCATTGATGTTGGACTTGCAAAACTTGGTGAGTCTGGATTAATAAAGCATTGGAACGGTTTTGCTTTTTGAGCTGCATCTACAATTTCTGGATATGTTAATTCTCTATTTTTGTCCCATTCTTTTTTACATTGCTCAATAAGCCACATCCCACAAATATTCTTCAGCAAGCGAATAGAGCCATCGGCACCTCCTTCGTTTGTAAAATTTAGTGAGTATGTTTCGTCAGTTATTACTGGTTTGTCTGATTCAATTCCCATTAGTGACCATGTGCCTGAACTGAGGTAAGCAAAGTTACCGTTTTCAGCAGGAGTAGCCAATACCGCAGATGCTGTATCATGCCCAGCTACTGCTATTACAGATATATTTCCTGCACCAGTTTGTTTTTTAACGGATTCAGAAAGCTCCCCAATTTTTGTTCCTGAAAATACTATCGGTGCAAAATTTTGTTTGGATAATTGAACTGCTTCAAGTAGATCACAATCAAAATCCTTTTCATAAGGATTTATCATTTGTGAGGTAGAAGCAATTGTATATTCGGTTACCATATTTCCAGTTAGCAGATAGGATAGAGCATCTGGCATAAATAGTATTTTATCAGCAATCTCATATATAGATGAGTCTTCTCTTAGCTGTGTATCAAGCTGATATAAACTGTTGAAATTCATTATTTGAATTCCAGTTTTGTCATACACTTTCTTTTTAGATATTTTTTCAAAGAATTTTTCTGGAGCATTATGTGTATGAGAATCTCTGTAACTGTATGGCATTCTCAATGGTTCCCCGTCCTTACCAAAGATTGCGAAGTCAACACCCCATGTGTCTATGCCCATGGATAACACAGGTGTTTTGTCTTTGCTTATTATCTTTATAGACTTTAATATCTCATTATATAAATGAAATAGATTCCAGTAAGAGCGCCCATTAATATCAATTATTGGATTGGGAAATCTATTTATTTCTTTTAGTTCAAGTTGATTGTTTTGTATAGTTCCTACGATTGCTCTTCCGCTCGTAGCACCTAAGTCTATGGCTAAAAATGTTGATTTATTGATATCACTCATGACATGATTAAAATAAAAAGGTACTTACTTACTTACTTATTTATTGATTGCAAAAATACAGACTATTAGTCTTTATTTCAATTTATAAAATGATTTCAAAACTATGTGTTTTGATATTTGTTATTAGTTTGCTACCCAACACTAAATTACTTTTGAATGTAATATTAATATCGATATTAGCCAATTTATCAAATCAATTTGGTTAAAAAAACACCTCCATCATCTGTCGTGTTAGAACAAAGAAGGAGGTATTGTGCGTACTAATAATTTAGAATTTATTTAACGTTGAAGGCAACTCTAAGTTCTTCAATTTCGGTGTCTCCTATTGGTCTTAATTCTCCCATGGTAGCAGCCATAACTAATGAGTTTGCAGAGAACTCTGCTACCTCAAGGTAGTCGAAAGTGCTAAGGAGTTTGTCACCAGTAACGAATATGCTGTCATTTTCAACAAGAATAACTCGATTGTCCTTAAACATTCCTGCAACTCCATCTATATCGTTGTATATAAGTCCAAAAGGAATTGATGGAACATCCTTTAGAAATATCCAACTTTCTGGAATTGTTCTTACATCAAATTTTGAACCACTAACTGCGTGAGCCATCAAGTTGATGGGTTGTGTGCAAATAATTGAGTTGATATGTGGATTGAGCTGATATATGCGTTGGTGAAGTGCAACAGATCGACTTGGCACTTTGCCAGCTTCAGCCATTCCATTCTTTATTTGAACTATATCTTGAGGCATTATGTCCCAACGAGCTACATTGCTTGGTGTAATTAAGAAATCGTTCTCTTTCCATCTTACGGAGACAGTTCCATATGTTGAAATCATAAGACCTTGGTTGCACGCTCTACGGATTATGTTAACCATTTCAGTTCTAATAGCTCTTTCTTCAGAAGGATAGTTAGCCCCCATGAAGTATGATACTCTTTCAGGAAGATGATTTACATATTGTAATACTTGCTCGTCTGATAAATAATTTACCTCTCCCAAACGTTTGGCATTCACTATTGTTCTACAGCAAAACTCAAGTGTTTCGAAGCGTTGATAAGCATCCATCATGTCTGTGCCACCAAGAACAACGCCATGATTCTCCATGATTACCGCTTTGTATCTTGTATCTTTGAATTCGTTTGCTATCTTCTCACCCAAATCTTCACTTCCAGGACATCCATATGGTGCAAATCCTATATCGCCACAAATGTTGTGAGCTTGGGGTACAATTTTAGTATCAGGTACTTTGCCTACAATACTAAATGCAACTAATGCAGGTGGATGAGCATGAATAATTGCCTTTATTTCAGGTCGAGCCTCATAAATTGATTTATGAAATGGGTATTCAGAAGATGGTTTGTGAGGTCCTACTATTGTACCATCAGATTTAACGCAGATAATATCTTTAGTGGTTAAGTTGCCCTTATCAACGCCAGATGGTGTAATCCAAATATCACCATTTTCATCTTTTATAGAAATATTGCCACCTGATGTGGTAGTCATTCCATTCCAATAAATTCTTCCTATAATAACATTTATCTGTTCTACAGGATGCATCAAATGAACATCTAATTGTTTCATAATATCAGCTTTTAATTAGGCATTGATCAATGAAGGATGATTTTCTAACAAGTAAGTTTCAGCTTCAACACTCCACAAACCATTATTACGATTGCATATTTCTGCAAGCTTTTTGAAAAAAGAATCGGTTTTACCCAATTTATCAAATTCAGCTATGTCAGTTAGTGGCATTTCAATGTGAGTATAGATTAATTTTTTTCCACCTGGAAGCTCTGGTAGTTTAAGTGTAGCATCTGCGACTGCATCTAATCCACCAATGTGTGTTACTAACCCAGCAGGATCAAGACCCTTGCCCATCATCTCTAAAGCTTCCACTAAGTCGTCATTATTTCCACCACTTGTGCCCACAATGTGAGTATAAGCATAATGTACATTATAAAAATTCAATGATGCGCTGAAATTTGGATCATTAGGTCCAGCAAAGAAGTTCAAACAACCGTCAAAACCAAGTATTGCATCACCTTGTTCTACTACAGGTTTTACTGGAGCAAAAACAAAAACATCATCATAGCCATTTCCATCGTTGAGGGCTTTTAATTCTTTAACTGGATCTTCAACCTTGCCTGTGTTTAGGTAATGAAGTTCTATGCCACGCGATTTCGCAAATTCTACTGTATATATTGATGCCGCACGATCCAATCGGGCTTGATCCACATCAGTTACAACTAACAATGATGGCTTACGATCCTCACGATTTAATACATAGTTAATTGCGGCTAATCCCATTGGTCCAACACCTGCAAGAATTGCCATCTTACCACCATCCACTATTTCCATTTTGTGAACATAGCTACCTGGTGTAGTATGATAGTTTGCATGCATAGCACCAATCACACATGATAGTGGCTCTGATAGTGATGCTGGATAAAAGCCTTCTCCATGATAAGCCAACAAACAATCCATTTCCATTACATCATTAGGAATAACAACGTATGTGGCGTTACCTCCAATATATTTATAGCTGTAACCTGGTGCACTCAAAATCCCAACAGGACCATCCTCATAATATAATGCAGGTTGGATAGAAAACTTGTCTCCAGCTTTAAATTTATGTGCCCATTTTTTACCCACTTCAAGCAGTACGCCTGAAAATTCGTGTCCTACAATAATAGGGTTTGTAGCAATATCATCAGGAATTCTTTTGTGTTCAGATCCTTGTGAAGCTGCCTTATAAGAAGACATACAAAGTGAATCAGAAACAACCTTTGCTAAAATCTCATCATCCTTAATTTGTGGTAAGTCAAATTCTTCTAAACGAAGATCTTTTTTACCGTAAAGTCTAACTGCTTTTGTTTTCATTATTATATGTTTTAATATTTGTTTTTATGTTTAATATCTAACTGATAATGCACTATGACATCATTACCTGCCCACCCGTAATAGGTAGTGCTTGCCCCGTCTCTCCACATTGCTCCATCAGATACAGCACACCTTTGGTTACATCTTCTGGTGTGCATCCCTTATTCATAGGTACTTGTGAAAGATAAAACGCTTTTACATCATCTACTGTTTTTGCACCAGGCACTTTGCCAGCATTAAGGTATTGTACAAATAATCCGTTTTCAGGGTCACTCCATAGTGGTCCCTCATAATAATTACCAGGACAAATACTATTCACTTTGATACGGTAGGGTGCTAACTCAAGAGCAAAGGATTGAGTAAGTCCAATACCTCCAAATTTTCCGCCAGCATATGCAAAGTTCGCCTTACTGCCTCTAAGTCCCGATTTTGAATTTATTTGTATTATATCAGCATAATAATCTTTTGAAGCATATTCAGTTTGTAATTTCATAACTGTACTTACCACTTTTGTACAATAGAAATATGCATTGTAATTTATTTTAGTAACGAAGTCAAAGTTTTCAGGTGTCATATCCTCAAGACTACCTGCACGCAATACTCCTGCATTGCTAATAAATGTATCAATTCCTCCAAAATGACACACCGACTGGTGAACCATGTTCTTGATACTCTCCATATCAGATACATTTGTCTTTACAAATATTGCTCTATTGCTTTTTGTGAGAGTGTTAAATAGCTCTACCGTTTTTGCTCCAACTTCTTCATTTAAGTCTGCAACCACGATGTTTGCACCTTCTACTAATAGGTTGCGTGCAATCCCTTCACCAAAACCTTGTGCTGCTCCAGTTACAATAATTGTTTTGTTTTCAGCACGGCCATATGTTGTACCAGAAGCAACGCTTCGTCTATAGTTTTCAACCTCCCAATTGTCAATAAAATCTATTTGTTCTTGAGTCATAGGGTGTCCACCACCAAACGATTGAGATAGATAAGCAATCTTCATCGAGTCTTCAAACACATCTAAAATAGTATCGCATTGCCTGGCATTATCTCCAACGGCAATAAGTCCAATTCCTTTAATCATTATTACCTTTGGTTGATATCCATTCTTATGTGTAAAAGCATGGATTTCCTTTTTCGCTGATTTTAAAATATCATCAGGATTGTCCTCATTAAAGAATAGATAATTTGATTTGGTATATACTATTGCATCAGGGGTAAAAGGTTTGTTTATCAACTGTTGATTACCAATACTATCGTAGTAATATTTTATAAGTTCATTTTTTCTCACCATCAATGTCTTTAGCCCATTGTCCGACAAAAGCATTCTCAATGCAGGTACTACCAATTCTGTGCAACTACAAGTTTCTCTATCACCACCCATTGGTAATTTGCTGACAATAGAGTTTTCGATTTTATTGAAGATTTCAGTATATATTTCTTTTATCCTCTCTATATCATTATCTGCAACAAATATCCCATGATTCTGTAGCCATATTACTTGTGGTTCTTTGGCAAATTTTTTGCGAAAATCCTTTATCCTATCATCAACTCTTTTGAAAAGAATATATCCTGGGTCTGTATATTCGATAAGTAAAGCCTGTTCACCAAATAGTTTTTCTAATTCTTGTTTTGCATTTTGAGAACACATCAACCCGTTTACTAATGTTGGGTGTAGATGCACCACGAATGAATAATTAATTACATTGTGCATCGAAGTTTCTACCGAAGGTCTTTTTCCCTTGGTAATTGTTGCAGCCTCAAGGTCACCTTTAACTTGCTCTTCCCGCTCCGCTGTATCATTGCTATACTGTTTGTCAGCCATAGCACTCAACAATGAGCGATCTAAAACAGCAAATCCCTCTTCTGTGATTGTAGCTAATGACGAACCACTAGCTTTAACCCAAATCTTGTCCTCATTTTTGTATGATGTATTTCCACCACCAGCAATAACAAATCGAGTGTCGTTGCCATAATATTGAGAAATGGAAATCAAATCTTGTATCTCTTTCATTTTTGATATTATGCCTTTTATGGGTTTAAATGTTTAGTTATCCCTTCCTATTGCTGATTTAATCACTTCATCACCCAATTTGATAAATTCTTCTCGCTTATTGCGATCGGCATTGCCGTTTATGTCCACATATCCAGTTAATCCTTGTTTTACTAAATGCTGGTGTGCAGCTACAACACATGCTCCTTCATAATTAATTTTCATCAATCTATCGGATAGGGAGGTGTTGTTGCGAGCAAAAAGCTCTATTGGTTCCATAGCAGGTGTGTTGTGCTCGCTGCCGAGGGTAACGACAAATCCTTTATTGTGCAAAAAGGAGGCATATTTTTCCAAAAGCTTTATATCATTACGAGTAGTTATAAATTCGACTGAGTGAAATCCACGATCAGTGAGCTCCTGCGCTACATGTTCCAAGTTATTTTCGAAGTCTGTGTAATTACCATTAGCATCATCTGCCAAGAATGGGTAGGTTGGGATACCACCAGCACTTAGTATAATGTTGCAAACTGTCTCCACGGGTAAGAATGCATTGGGAGTTTCGGGAACAAATGCAGACCCTCCAGCTTTCAATAGGTTGCCACGAATTTCGTTTTCAACGGCAGCTACGTTAGATGTATCAGATTTCAACTCTTTATTATCAAAGAGGTTCTTAAATAAATGTTTTATACTTTCATTGTCGTTGCTACAAGATTCATAAACCTTTAGTCTCAGTGCTTTTGCAAGATGTCTCTCTCGTATTGATCCCTTTGTAAGATTATTTTTGATCCAATCAATGTCTAATAAGAAATCAATTCCTTTTTTTTTCAGAACATCGTTTAACTTTTCGCACATTGCCTCCACTTGGATATTTGCCTCTTGTCGTACGCCTACCAATTGTGAAGAATAAGGTTCGCTTAGTTTGAATGGGTAAGCCAAACCCTTACCACTAATATATGTGCGACCAGGATTGCCTGGATCGTTTACCCGTAATCCATCTTTTTGGTCTTTCTCATTTAAGCTTATCAGCTCAATATTGAAAAGTGGATATAGCTTTCTCTCATTGCAACCATTTGCCCACTCTTGATATCCTTCTGTGGTATAAAAATCATTTATACCCACTACACTCACACCTTCGTTTTTAGCTCTATCAAGAGCATCCTCTAAAGTGTCAAAAGCACTAAATGAATAGGGAGTATGTAAATGTGCATTTACTTTCAAATATTTCATAGAAATTAAAATGTTGGTTTAATATCGTACAATCCTAAAGCATCTTTTTCAAAATCTTGTACACTCTTGTCAGTCATTGGATGGTTTACTATTGACATTAATACATCGTAAGAAGCGGTCATTGCATGACATCCTACCATGCTAACACGATATACTTGGTCAAGATTTTTAAAGCTTGCAGCCAATACTTGACATTTTGAGTTGTTCAGTTTAAAGGTTCTCACTATATCTGAAACCACATCAATTCCATGCGAAACTATATTGTCTAAGCGATTTACATAAGGAGCCACATAGTCGGCACCTGCATTCGCTGCAAATAATGCTTGTTGTTGTGTAAATATCGCAGTAGCAGTCACCTTCATACCTGCATCTTTAGCCATCTTAATAGCTTTGAACCCCTCTTTTGTTACAGGGATTTTTACAAAGTAATTGTCTTTTAAATCAAAATAATCTCTATAAAACTTTGCTTCTTTCAGGATATCCTTTGCCTTTTCAGAGATGACTTGGAAGTGCAACATTTTATTCCCTATGCTCTCTTGAATTTGAGGAACAACTATTGATATGGGTTTGCCAGAATTTTTTACAATTGTTGGATTGGTGGTAACACCTTCGATGGGAAGATAATTAAATAGTTCTTTAATCTCTTCAATATTTGCAGTATCTGCTAAGTAAATCATTTGCTATGTTGATAAAGTGTATGGGAAGTATAAAATAAAGTATGTATAGGTGAGTTATTAAACGTGTTAAAATAGCGTTCAAATACCATTTGAACGCTATTTAATTACTATTTAAATACCCATTTTTGATCTTCTTACAAACTCTCCGTCCGTAAAGTTTTGCTCAGGAATATATCCTGCTAACGGCTGAATGCGTTCGTGTATCATATCAATAAACCATGATGGTTGTGGGAAAAACGCATGCTCAAGTTCGTGGGCTGGTGTTATCCAATTGCGAGAGCCAAGTACTGCTACTGGGGCATCAAGATAATCGAAGCACAGTGAACCGATGTTGGTTGCCAAATCATTTAGGAATGAACCACGTGCAGTAGCTTCACTTGCTACAATAATTTTACCTGTCTTCTTCACAGACTCAATAACTCTCTCATAATTGAAAGGAACAAGAGAGCGAGCATCAATAACTTCTGCGCTAATTCCATATTTTTCCTCCAATTCTTTTGCTGCTTCTAAAGCTGGATATAATGTATGACCAATTGTAAGGAATGTAATGTCTGTTCCAGCTTTTTTCACATCAGGTTCGCCAAGTGGTATTTCATAATAACCCTCTGGAACGCCACCTTCGTGGAATTGCTCGCCAACGTCATACAATCTTTGGCTTTCAAAATACACAACAGGATCAGTGCCCTGAAGAGCCGAGTTCATCAATCCTTTTGCATCGTATGGCGTAACTGGGAAAACAACCTTAATGCCAGGGATATGAGCTACCAATGAGCTCCAATCTTGCGAGTGTTGTGCTCCATATTTAGATCCCACCGATACGCGTAGTACAACTGGCATCTTTAGTACGTTTCCACTCATAGCTTGCCACTTAGGTAACTGATTGAAAACCTCATCGCCAGAACGACCCAAGAAGTCACAATACATAATTTCAGGTATCACCCTTCCACCACACATTGCGTAACCAATTGCTGTGCCAACAATTGCTGCTTCAGAAATTGGAGAATTAAATAATCGATGGTAAGGCAATGCCTCGGTCATGCCTCCATAAACAGCAAAAGCTCCCCCCCAATCTCTATTCTCTTCCCCATATGCTATCAGTGATGCATCTTTATAGAATCTATCCATTATGGCTTCGTATATAGCATCACGTAGTTGATATTGTTTCATTTTGCTGTATGGTTTACCATCACCATCAAACGCAAATCGCTCTTTTGTAGCAATACGTTTAGATCTTGGGCTCTCTTCGTAAGGAATCAGTACATCAGGATTTGCATTAGAAAAGCTATCAATAGAACCATTTGAAAACATCATATCGCCAATCACTTCAGCATTGCTCATCCTTGGGGATAGTTTATCATCAATAGCTTTGGTAAACATCTCAAAAACTAATGATTTTATATCAGCCCAAACATTGTCAAGATCTTCTTGAGTAGATACTTTTGCATCAATTAGCTGTTCGCCATATGTAGTGATACAATCTTGCGACTCCCAAGCTTCCACTTCCTCTTTTGTGCGGTATGATGAAGCATCACTTGGTGAATGCCCACTATATCTATATGTAAGAACATCAAGCAAAACAGGACCTCGTTTTTCGTCAATAATCTGACGCTTACGTCTGTATGCATCAATTACAGCCAAAGGATTGTAGCCATCAACACGTTCAGCATGCATCTGTTCGGGATTCACACCAGCACCTACACGAGCAGCCACAGAGTATCCCATAGTTTCCCCCGTAGTTTGTCCACCCATTCCATATTGATTATTCATAATATTGATAATCACTGGTAGTCCACCCTGCATGTCTCCCTCCCATAGCTCTCTAAATTGATCCATTGAGGCAAAGGTAATCCCCTCCCATACTGGACCACAAGCCATTGACGCATCGCCAATATTTGCAACCACCAATCCAGGTTTGCGATTTACCTTCTTATAAAGTGCAGCACCTACAGCTATGTCGCCTGAGCCACCCACAATTGCATTATTAGGATATACACCAAACGGAGTGAAGAATGCATGCATCGAGCCACCCAATCCTTTATTGAATCCTGTTTCTCTTGCAAAAATTTCAGCCAAAGTGCCGTAAATCAAAAATCTGCGGGCAAGCTCTTTCACAGTTCCGCTAAAGTCCTTCTTAACCACATTCAGAACTGCACCATCAAAGAAAGATTCCATTATGTCGGTCAGTTGTGCATCGCTTAATTTGTTTATAGCTGACATACCTTTTGCAATGATTTCACCATGAGATCGGTGACTGCCAAAGATAAAATCATCTACACCCAATGTCCATGCCATACCCACTGCAGCCGACTCTTGCCCGATTGACAAATGGGCAGGTCCAGGATGGTTATATGCTACACCATTATATTCTCCTTTTATTTTGATGAGGTTAAGCATCGTCTCAAACTCACGAATAAGAACCATATCATGGTATATTGATTTGAATTCTTCGTCTGTGAAATT
Source organism: uncultured Proteiniphilum sp. (assembly GCA_964575445.1). GTDB lineage: Bacteria > Bacteroidota > Bacteroidia > Bacteroidales > Dysgonomonadaceae > Petrimonas. The sequence continues at coordinate 52,414 of CAZNRT010000001.1, forward strand.
GCCTTTCTCATCTTTCACAGTTTTTTGATATTGATTGATCGGAATTGGTTGAAACTCCACAAAGCCTGGTTTGCGAGCTTCAGATGGATTTATAAATTGAATTTTAGGCATTGTTTTAATCTTTTACTTTTTATCATCCCCCCTCAAATGATATATGCTGAAGGAGAATATAAAAGGTTTATATGTTTTTTATTTTTGAAATGTAATAATATATATAATGTAATATTAGAATGAGAATACCACCTCTTTGAATATTTCGCTTACAGTAGGGTGAGGGAATACAACCTCTTGCATCTCTTTAAGAGTCATTTCTTGTTCGATAGCTATGCAGGCACCGTATATTATTTCACTGCTTGGATTTCCCAACATGTGAACACCCAATACTTCACCATACTTTTTGCCTACAATAACTTTGCAAATACCTTCGCCACCTTCATTTTCGGCAATAAACCTACCAGCATAAGCCATCGGTAGTTTTGAAACCTTGAATGCTAAACCTTTAGCTTTAGCAGATTCTTCAGTCTCGCCCACGCCTGCCACTTCAGGGTTTGTATATACTACTCCTGGGATAGCATTATATCTCATGATATCATTGCCCCCAGTAAGATTATTTACCACCACTTCGCCTTCGCGGCTCGCAGTGTGTGCTAACAGTGAAAATCCTGTAACGTCGCCAGCTGCATATACGTTGGGAATATTAGTGCGCATCTTTTCGTCAACTTTTATTCCACCACGTGTTAGTTCTACTCCAATATTCTCTAATCCAAAGCCTTGTGTTACGGCTCTTCGACCAACGCTTACTAATATTTTCTCTCCCTCTGCAGTAAAGGTTTCGCCATTCTTTTCGTATATTACTTTGTTGCCCTCCACCTTCACTACTTTCGAGTTAAGATTGAACTCAATTCCCTTTTTGGAATATATACTGCGTAGCATTGCTGATATTTCGAAGTCATTGTTTCCAAGAATTTCGGGTAGCATTTCCACCACCACTACTTTTGTGCCTATGCTATTGTAGAAGCTTGCAAACTCCATCCCAATAACTCCACCACCTATAACAACCAATGATTTGGGTTGCTCTTTCATTTCCAATATTTCACGGTTGGTTACAATTATATCACCAGATTCAGCCAAGCCTGGAATTGGTGGCACTGCAGCCTCAGACCCTGTGCAGATAAGCAAGTTAGTGCCCAAATAAGTTTCATTGTTACAGGTAATCTTTATTCCTTCAGCACTGCGTCCATCTATGAAAGCATCTCCTTGTATTACGTCAACATTGTTAGCCTTCATTTTGGTTTTTACGCCAGCTACAAGCTTGCGCACTACTTTATTTTTGCGTGCCACCACTTTGCCATAGTCAAAGCTTACGTTATCTGCAAAAACGCCATATTTATCCCCATGCAGTGCATTCTCGTATGTCTTTGCACTATAAAGCATTGTTTTGGTGGGCATGCAGCCCTCGTTGAGGCAAACTCCACCCAAAGTTTTCTTTTCAAATAAGACTACTTTAAGTCCTTTTGCACCTGCACGTTCTGCAGCTACATATCCTGCAGGTCCACCTCCAATTATTAATAAATCGTACATATTGAGATTATTTTGTTTTAGATTCGTTTGAGAAAAGTTATTATAGTTCAATGTCCAAATTCTCAATTTCAATAGCTATTTGTTTTAAGAATTTAGTAGCCTCACCACCATCTATCGAGCGGTGGTCATAGGTTAGACTCAGACCTATATATGGCACAAATGCATATACTCCGTCACCCAAATCTTTTGGTCTTGGCACGATAGTGTTAACACCCAAAATTGCAGATTGAGGTAGATTGATAATTGGAGTAAACATCTCCACTCCATAGTTGCCTAAGTTAGAAACAGTAAATGTGGCAGCCTCAGAAGATAATAAATCTGGATTGATACTGCCTGTACGACATGCATTAGCTGCCTCCTTCAATTGGTTAGATAATCCAGTTATTGATAAATCATCAGCATTACGAACTGCAGGCACCATCAATCCCCGCTCTGTATCCACAGCCAATGCTAAGTGTATCTTGTTGAAATGCCTGATGGTATCACCACCAAAATGACTATTCACATTAGGGAATTTCTTAAGAGCTTTCACCACTGCAAAACATACCATATCATTTAATGTGATGTTTGCAGAGATCTTGCCAGCATCAAGTGCAGCTTTTGCTTTCTTTCTAAGTTCTAATATGCGACGTGCGTCTGCTCCAAGATGGTGAGTTAGTTGTGCTGAGTTTTGCAACGATGCGTGCATCGATTTTGCAATAAGTTTTCTGATGTTCGATACTTTTTTGTCTTCATAGTCCACACCATACACTGTGTTTATTGGTGTGCTTAGATCGGCAGCCTTAGTCTTCCCAGCCAGCCCCGTACCACTTTGAGGAGGTGTAACACCTTCTTCGGACACAATTTTTTTTGCTAATGGAGTTAGCTTAGAGCGGTTCTCTAAGTTATTAAGAACATCTCTTTCAATAATTCTTCCCTTGGGACCAGTTCCATCTACTTGATTATAGTCTAAGGCTTCTTTGTTGGCAAGATTTTTTGCTCGTGGTGATATAAACAAATCTTCATTACTTTGAGCAACTTTGGTGGTTATGGGCACTTTGTTTTCTTTGATTTCTACTTTTGCTTCAGGTTTTTCCTCTTCGGTTGATTCAGTCTTTTTCACTTCGGACATTAACTCTGAATAGTTTTCACCTGGTTTGCCGATAATCATCATATTGTCCAAGACGGGAACTTCATCACCTTCGTTATAAAAAGACTCAAGAACGACCCCATCAGATGGCGATTCTTCCTCGAATGAGGCTTTATCTGTTTCGTAAGTAAATAAGATATCTCCTTTCTTGACAGCATCTCCTTTTTTCTTATCGATAGAAGATATGATGCATGTTTCTACTGACTGCCCCTGCTTGGGCATTACTATTATTGTTGCCATTTAATTATTATAAGGTATTTAAAATTTCTGATCAGATTCTGTGCTGAGCTATGCTGACGCAAAGATATTATTTATATGTCATAACACAAAGGAATCAAAGATATTGGCTTAATATTTAACTTTAAAATTGATTCTCAAATCAATTGAGTATTCGACATATTTGATAACGATACAAATTTATATATTAATGCTGTGTATTATAATGATATAATTGATTTTTGTGCTATGGTTTTTGATAAAAAATGTTGACTCGGTATTTATGCAAGCCTATTTACCTCTCTCTTACTCCTTATGTGTTCTTGCTCTATATGCAATAAATAAAAAAGCTTCGATACCAGAATAATTTATGGTATCGAAGCTACTACAAAAAGTTGATTATAGCTATTTTGTTCGTTTAAATGTTATCTCATCTACAATTTCAGTGCCTGCGCTGATCAAACTAAGTTTTGGACCTTTGACCATCCCAATGTATGCTCGCTCTCCAGTTGTCCCATCGCTATTCTTTTTGAACAATACGATATCGCCTGACCAACTGTCTGCCATTGTTCTATATCGCCAAATGTATGTTGTTCGATTTGCTGAATATGTGCCATCATTTCTGCCCGAGCTTATAGTACACTCAGTTTCATTCACAAAGTGTAAAAGCATATTGCTTTCCACACTCTCAAAGTGCCATTTGCTATTCACCAAATAGAAAGGGTCGTTCAATTCCTCCCTTTCGCAAGTTGTTCCCATCATCATTAATATTGCAATAATGGCTGCATAGATTTTACTCTTCTCTTTCATATCTGTATGTTTTAATTTTAAACTTGTTTTTTACTCTTTATATCAATTAGTTTATACTTCTCAGTATATAATAGATGTGGGTTGGAAGATAAACGTTGCGTGGAAGTGGTGATATAATTTTGTTCTTTTTATTTATCACAGAGTCACAAAGCTCACAGAGAAGTTTCTTAGTGTTCTTTGTGGTTATTTGTGATGTATGATAATGCTATTTATCTATTATTTATAATCCTTTTTTTTACCACAGAGACACAAAGTTCACAGAGAAGTTTCTTAGTGTTCTTCGTGCCTTTGTGGTTATTTGTTATGTATCATAATGCTAATTATCTATTATTTATAAACAATCAATCCTTTAAATAGACTGTTATGTTAATTTTCAACTTAGCTATTACTCCACCAACAATTTGAACTGTTCTGAAATTCCGAACAGTTGGCTACTTTCATTTCAAACCACTAAGTTACTCACTTTAGATTAATAAATCTCAACAATCTACTCATAGGTTTTACTATTATTATTGTGTGTTGTCATCAAGCAAGGTGGTGACTTAGTGGTAGGTTTTTCATTAGATAATACTGCAAAAAAGCAAACACCCCTTATTTTGTAACAAGAAATAGACGAAACACCCCTTATTTTATAACAAAATATTGTCAAAACACCCCTTATTTTGTAACAAATAATTATCTTTGCATTGTATAAAACATTATAAGTATGAAGTTTAAAAGAGAATTGTGGTCTGGCTTGATTGCTTGGAAGAATAAAGAGAATAGAAAACCCTTGATTTTGCGTGGAGCAAGGCAAGTGGGTAAGACTACTTTGGTAAATGAGCTGGGAAAGCAATATACACATTTCATATCGTTGAACTTAGAGCGAGAAGAGGATTCTAAATACTTTGAAGAGAGTGGGGATGATGTTGCAGTTATTTTAGATATAATCTTATTATCTAAAAACATTACTATTAGAGAAAATGAAGAGTTGCTTTTATTCATAGATGAGATACAAGAATCACCCAAAGCAATATCTTTACTTCGCTATTTTTATGAAGACATACCTAACTTGCATGTTATTGCAGCTGGCTCATTGCTAGAGTTTGCAATGAAAGATATTGAAAACTTTCCAGTGGGTAGAGTGGAGTATATGTATTTGCATCCGTTTAATTTTATTGAGTTTCTAAGTGCTGTGGAGCACAATCAGGCATTAAAAGAGCTCAATAGAGTTCCGATGAGAGACTTGGCTCATGATGTGCTTTTGAATCTGTTTAATACTTATGTTATAATTGGTGGAATGCCTGAAGTCATATTAGAGTATGTAGAGCATAAGTCAGTATCTTCTTTAACTGCCACATACGAGAGTATTTGGGGATCATATATTAATGATGTCGAAAAATATGGAGATAATGCTACTGCTCGAAATGTCATTAAATTCATAATGCAAGTTGCCCCAAAGTTTATTGACGAGCGAGTCAAATATCAAAACTTTGCTCACTCAAATTATCGCTCTCGTGAAGTAAGCGAGGCGATGCAGGCCTTGGATATGGCAAAGGTGGTGCAGATTATTTACCCATCTACATCATTGGAGATTCCCATCCTGCCCGACTATAAAAAGTCGCCCAAGCTTCAATTATTAGATACTGGAATTGTTAATTATAGTCTGGGTTTGGCGGCAGAATTAATTCCTTTAAAAGACTTGAGCGAGGCATATCGTGGCTCTATTATTCCACATGTTATTAATCAAGAAATTATTTCATTAGAATCATACCGTAAAACCTCTCTCTCATTTTGGGTAAGAGACAAGGCACAGTCGTCTGCCGAGGTTGACCTTATTTTGTCTTATAAAGGAAAGGTTATCCCAATAGAAATTAAGTCAGGTGCAACTGGCTCTTTAAAATCCCTACATCAATTTATCAAAATGTCTTCTCACCATTATGCGGTAAGGATATATGGAGGGAAGTTTGAGATCCAAGAAAGTATAACACCCGATGGTAAGCAATATTATTTAATGAATTTACCCTATTATTTGGGTACCCAGATTTACAGATATATAGATTATTTTTTATCGAATTATTGAATAACATACTAAACACTTTCTGCTCGCTATTGGTGCAGTTCATGATCCGATAGTTGCAGTATAATATTTCACGTCGCCTGCTTTAAAATCTCAATCGCAACATGATTTTATCATCATCGATGTCCTTTTCATAAAGAAAACCAAAGCGTTGGGACGTTTTGATGCTGGGTCTATTGGTTTTTAAATAAACGGCATAAATTGAGCTGAGATTAAGTGAGTGGGCATATTCAATAAGATGTTCCATTATTTGCATGCCGATACTCTTGCCCCAATACTGTTTTTCACCAATATAGGCCAATATCTCGCCGTCATCTTCGGTAATTTTTTTCAATCCACATGCGCCGATACGTTCTCCCTTGCAAATTATAGAACGGATATAAAAATCCTTTCGATCCTTTAAACTTTCAAACCATCTCAATTGCCCTTCTCTATCAAAATCCCCAATCATAGTCAGTTCTTTAGTTTCAGGATCATTCAACCATTCCCAAGATTTGTCCAAAGTTTCGCGATCATATTCGCTAAATTCTACTTCTACAATTTTTCTGTATTCCATAATTAATATCTGAAGCTTTATTATATATAGCAAGCTCTTATAAGGCTGGCTCTGTGTTATGATTTTGATTATTCAGCTCAATTCAAACTTATCCAACATTGCATTCACTTTTTCAATGGAATTGAACATCAAGACATCTATGATAGAAAGAGCTGGTACGAAGTTATTATTAAACTGATCATAAGCCGATAATTGAGGCTCAAAAAAATACATGTCTATTCCTTCTTTCAGGAAATTTTCCCTTCTATAAATTTCCTTTCCTCCCACATCACAAACATAAGTTTTAGCTTTCATTTCTTTGCAGATATCAATCAATCTTTGTTCTTTCTCAATGCCCCTGTTATGAGAAAAGTGTTCAGAAGAAACTATAAACTTTGTTTTAAAATTTAAATATCTAACTACTTCAATGATGCTGAGTTGTGCAAATTCTGAAACGAAAATTGCATCAGAATTAAATATTCGCTCAATGATTGGGTAAACTAAATCAAAATATGGAGCTGACTTATATGCCATGTAAATGGTTTTTAGTGCATTTTTGTACAATTTATCCTCTCTCAATACTTCAACTTCATTGATAAGCATATTTCTGCTACCATTTTTGACTGGCAAGATGATAAGATTAGCACAATTATTCACTAAAATATTGTTCCTGTTGATATAGCCACCCTTATAATAATTGACATCGTCATAAAACACATAGGTATCAACATATTTTACCAATTGAAAATATCCCAAATAAGGCATAAAGTAGGGTTGTTTTATAGCAACTTTCATATTCAAAAATTTATTTGTCATTATTGAAAAGAAACAAGTTATCTCTGATCTTTAACCATATTAATAACATTAAGGATATAACAATTGTTTACAACTTTGCCATATCTAATATATTATAGATATTAATTTTAACCAAAGCACATGCAACGTTTTGCCATCCTTCTCATCTAAATATATATAGACACTTAAAACTTATATTGGAAAATGAAAAAAATATTATTGTGGACTATCCCTTTGTTGCTTTTGCTAAGTTGCGAAAAGTCGGGAATTGATGAGCAGCCTATCGATAATGAGTTTCTCAAGCTGGCTTATGATAAGAATTATATCAACCCAATCGGCTTTTATGCTGACCCCACTTTGCCAACTGATAATGTCTATTACATGAACACTATGAGCGTCTCGCCCCAGAATAATCGATCTTCCACATGGATTGAGCTATCTACAAATGACAAGAGCGAAGCCACTGAGTGGTTGAGCCTAACACTTGAAAATTCTAATAGTGATTATGCCATCATTGATGAAAGTGAAAACGAAAAGTACTTTGAATTTAGATGCAAAGAGACCACTCATTCATATATTACACGCTTTAGAGTGCACAAAACGAGTTACTATCAATCAGTTTTTGATCGTCGCCAACCATGGCATCACATCAACGAAACCCTTTACGGCACTTACAATGGTGCAGCAAGTAAGGAAAAAGTGAAAGAGTGCATCGAGTATCTCTGGACGCAAAGCACCTTTGCCAATCTCAATCACAAAGTGTATAGCTCTACAATAAATGAAACCAATGATTACTTCGAGGTGCACATCCTGTCTCTATCAATGACGTATGGCGATTGGGGATTGAAAGACGTGCTTAGTGTTTGCGACAACTATATACGATTCTACAAAAGCAACAAATCTATATCTTTCAAACAAACAGTGAGGGAGCAAATACCAGGCTTGCAAAGGTGAAGCAAACGTAAAAAATTTAAGTAAATGATTGACTCATAAAGTTTTTGGAATGAAGTAAATAGCTTAGAGTCAATCATAACTTCGGAACAGTCGCCCCACTCAAAACACCTCCAAACCCAAACCAATATTCAGCCGCCTCATCCAATAAACCCCAAAAACCAAACCCCAAATCAGTCGCCCCACTTCCAAACACTCTGTTATTATGTCCCAAAATAGTCCATTCCGTCATTTGACCCCCAAAACCAAACTCCAAATCAGTCGTCCCACTTCCCAACACTATGAAATTAATCTTCAGAAGACACGTCCCACTTACAAATACTATGAAATTAGACTTCAGAAGACATGTCCCACTTCCTAACACCATGAAATTAGACTTCAGAAGACATGTCCCACTTCCTAACACTATGAAATTTGACTTCAGAAGACATGTCAAGAATCCTAACACCATGAAATTTGGTTTTGGACGAGTCGCTACGCTAAGCACCAATCAAGAAACAACTTTTGGCTGGAATTGGATGTGTGTGACTAATCAAGAAATAACTTTTGGATGAATATGAAAGTTGATAACCATTAGGTAAATAATTTTTGTTTACTATCATCGGACTGTTACCAATCGAAAAGTAAAAATGTATCACAATCATTCTCGAGAGACCATATCGATTAAAATATTATTTTTTGGTTGGTTCAAAATAATATGCTATATTTGTACTTATGAATAAACAACAGGACAAACAAACTACAAACAATACTATTATGACAACAGCCCAAAACCTGAAACAAGTGAAAAGTGCTATTATGGAAGAGAAGAAAAAAGACAGGAGGAAGAAATTGCAACTTAGCTGGATGCACAAAATGCGCAATGATGAATTTAGCGGAACCGTAGAGGAGCTCCAAGATGCAATAGAAAGAGTGATAGAAGATAGCAATTACATGAAAGATAGCCGATACTACCTTAGCAGCACTATCAAAGCCCTCGTGGGGATAACTAACCGTGAGGTAGGACACCGAAACACCCTGAAAATCAATCAAGCTGTAGATCGGCTAAAGTCATTGCTCTCGGGCATACGCTCCCTTCTTGATGCAATGAGCAAATCGCCCGACCCAGACCATGTGGTTGCCGCAAAGGAGATTGCTGATTGGATGTCTGTCTTCCCAAAGCGTGCTTATGATATGGGCAACCTTAGGCTTATGGATTGGACGGGAACTCTCTTAGACAATTATAACGAGACAGAAAATCAGTCTGTTCAAATAGCAGCCACCACCATTGGGCTCACAATATATATGGATGAGCTACAAAGGGTATTAGATAGTGCCAACCAGCTAACATCTCAGCGAACAAAGGATCTGGCAGATCGTGGAGAGTCAACCGCCAAAGAGGATAGAGAAGAGGCACACATTGCCTTGCAGGCATTTGTTGATGACTTTAATCTCACACTGATGAGGCATGAAGACGACCCCATGTTGGACAAACTGTATAATATTCTTTCGCTACGTATCAGACTGCTTCGTGCCACAGTGAGACAAATGGAGACAAAGAGAAAAAAGCGCAAAATGAAACAAACTGCAAAAGTTGCCACACCTATTAATAAAGTGGAAACTCCAGCAAAAGAAACAGAAACCCCAATAGAAATCATCGAAACTCCAATAGAAGAAGAAATATATACACCCACAATAGAAGAATACATTGCTCAAAATAATATCCCATCAGTAGATGAGATACTAAAGAACCCCTATTTGCTGAACTTGATAACGCTCGATAGGGAGGACGAGGGCTTCAAGCTATTGCAAATGTCGCTGGAGAAAGAGTTTGCTCTTGGTGATGTGAAATCGATATAAAAAAAGAGCACATTGTATATATATACTACAATGTGCTCCCATATTTTTTAGTTTGTCCCTGTTTCTATTTTTTTTTGGGTTTCACTCTCTTGTTCATTATATATACCTCATCAAATCCTTCTATTTCAGTCTTCACAAGATCGAATATGAAAAGATTGTTTTTGTAGTCATATCCTAATGAATCAAATAGCACTCGTGTATTGACAGAATAATATTGTGCTGATTTCAAAACTTTGTATGCAGATTCACTTTGCTCAACATTGTTGATCAGATACAAATTGTCTTCCTCGTCTTTTGCTATGCTGATATATGTGTCTTTTGACAATTTGAGTAGCCTTGCTGCTGCTTCTGTAAAGCCAATTTTTCCTGTTGAGTGTATGGTAACTTTTATATTACCCAAAAAATCGCTTGCTTTAAATATTTCTAATTTCATAATCATTTTTTATTTAGTTAGTGGTGTCAAAGGTATTGCTTTTTTGCAAAATATCAAATTAATTGATTGTTCTTTGACTTTTTTACTGGTTAACTTTCGCATTTCTTTGTAGATGTTGATAACTTTATGTCAATTTCTTTGTGTTTTAGTTTGTATAATGGTTTTATTGAATTAATTTTGTTGTTGAGATATGATTTCATTGGTTTGTTAGATCATTATGTAGTCATTTGTCTTGCTCATCAAAATATAGTATTATCTTTGTCTGTTATAAATATATTGTTGCATGTCTTGTTGTTTAGCAAGTCATAATAAAAATAAATATTTGAAAGAATATGAAGCGTATTATTCCAAAAAGAATTGACACACTGATGATGAACTATTATCACAGTGGTGGAAAAGAAAAAGTCCCGAAAAAGGAGGTCCCCTATACCTCCATGTGGGATGATTTATTATTAACCGCCGAGATAGGGGGGAGGCTTAACACTTTATTTAAATGATAGATTTTATCAGTAAGAACTCGTGGCTCTCTTATTTGAGACACGATGAGTATGCAGGAACCATTATCAGAATGGTGTCAGATGCAGCAGAACCAATGGCAGAAATTGAAGACCAAATTCTTCAGTATCACTTTGGTAAGTTGAAAACGATTCTTCCCTCATTGAATGAGATTAAGGCAATGGCAAAGGGGCACAAGATGACCCCAATCATTGATGCATTGGCTTTCAAGAGGCGTGAGACTATCCGAACAATCTTTGCAAGGGCAAGATCGTTGTCGATGTCCACTCTAAGCATTGAGTCGGATGCATCTATCCATATCAACTTCTGGTTGAAGCCTTATGGGTTGGAACTAACAAGTCGTATGGGTAATGCTGTGACCAAGAACATTGATGACATGATTGAGATTTATGATTCTGATGAGGTTTTGCAATCTGCAATTGAATCTGGAGGTATGAAAAAGCTTATTGAAGCTCTGAAGACTATTCACGGACAGTATGTTACTACATTGGCAGAGCGTACTTTACTGTGGGGCGGTCAAACTGCTGCTAACGACTCAAAGAGTATTGAGTCAAGAAAAATTTCGATGGTGGAAGTGAATGCTTTCTTTGCTGCGATTGTTAACAATGCAAGGTGGAATGGTATTAGTGAATACAAAAAGCTTGTTCATGTTATCAAAAAAAGCCTTGAATCTACTCGTGTTGCTGTTCTACGAAAACAAACAATGAGTAAAAACAAGGCTTCTTCTGAAGAAGGACAGAATGCAATACCACAACCAGCCAATGCGATGCCCGTTGACATCGACAAATGCTCTAATAAGCAAGGCATCAACGGTAATGGAACAATCCAAGAGGAGTTGCCCTCAGGCACCGATTCTGAACAAAATGCGGTGGATTCTTTAATAAAAGAAATGAACCTTAAAAAGCAACCCAACGGATTGTCACAAAAGGAGTCATCAAAATCTGAAGCTGATTTTTTGGACGAAACTGAATCAGATGGAGACGACAAGAAAAATGCAGTATAAATAATACTTGCATCTTTATTATTAGAAAGGGGAGTACGCTATGTGCTTCCCTTTCTTGTATTATAATATTTCAGTGGAGGGAATATCGCATATATTCCTATTAAAAAATAGTTTCTCGAAATATGTAAACTATATTCTTTTCATTTTGATGTTGCAAATATCGATAAAAAACGTTCTAATTGCAAGTTATTTAACAATTAATGCGTTGAAAATAATTGTCTGATAATTGTAATGTGAATAGAATACTTATAGTGGGGGTAGCGAATATAATAATTTGATTTTTTTTGATTTATATTTTACTCATCATTTGTGCGAATATATTTCTTTCCTTATTTTTGTACACATATAAATATTATTTTGATATCAATGAAATTAATCTTTTCACATTCATTTTTCCCAGCATTTAATTTGGCTACCGAAGAATATTTATTTACAAAGATGAATGATAATTATTTGTTGCTATATGTGAATGAGCCAAGCATAATTATTGGTTCTAATCAAGCGGTGGTGAATGAGGTGGATATGGATTTTTGTATCGACAATGATATCCGAATATTCAGACGCATGTCGGGTGGGGGTGCGGTGTATCATGATTTGGGAAATATAAATTACACCTTCATTGGCGAGCACACTCGCAATGCTTTGGGAGCCGACTTTCTGACTCCGATTGTGGAGGTGCTTAATAGTAAAATGGGTATTCCTGCCTCTGTGGGCAAAAGAAAGGATCTGTGGCTTGATGGTTATAAGATTTCGGGCACGGCTGCGCATATCTCACGAGGCAGGCAGCTGCATCATGGCACTTTGCTATATGATGCCAATGTAGATAATTTGCTAAAGGCATT
>CAZNRT010000001.1:65222-80325 GCA_964575445.1 uncultured Proteiniphilum sp.
TGCATCATGGCACTTTGCTATATGATGCCAATGTAGATAATTTGCTAAAGGCATTATCGCCCGAGAATAGAAATAGTGTGCAGAAAGCTACGGCATCGGTGCCGAGCCCTGTTAAGAATATCCGTCAATATCTGTTAGATAATAAGGGTGCTGCTCCTTATAAGGATGACTTCTTTGATTTGTTTTCGCTACGCATGCTCGAATATTATGAATTAGATGAGCTTACAGCTTTGTTGAATAGTGAAATAGAAGAGATAACTGCACTTCAGCAGGAGAAATATATACAGCGAAGTTGGAATTACAGAAAGTAATATTGTCAATATCTAAACCAACTTTCCTTGCCATGTGTTTCTCTCCTCAAAGCGTTTGAGAATTTTTGCCGTTAGTTCATAGTTTTTCAATCCCCAGTCGGGTGCGATTAGCAATTGCTTTGGCGATTGTGATGCAAATCGCTCTATATATATGTCGGGATTGAGATGTTCGGCAAAATCGACGCATAGGTCTATATACTCCTCTGCTTCGAATATATGGAACGACTCGGGTTCTTCTCTATATTCTTTTGCCATCACCGTGCCACGTATTATTTGTAGCTGGTGAAGCTTGAGCGTGGTGAGGGGTAGGGCAGACAACTTGTGTGCATGTTCAATAAAGTCGGCATGAGTTTCGCCAGGTAGTCCGAGTATCATGTGTGCTCCCACTCGCAATCCTCTGTCGGCAGTTTTTATTATCGCTTCCACCGATTCTTCCCATGAGTGAAGACGGTTTATCTTGTCTAATGTTTTGTTGAGTGTGCTTTCTACTCCATATTCAATTATCACAAAAGTTCTTTTGTTCAGTTCTTCGAAGTAGTTCAACAATTCATCAGGCATGCAGTCGGGACGTGTGCCCACAATTAGTCCCACCACGTTGGGGTATGCCAATGCCTCTTCATATTTTGCTATAAGCTCCTCCACAGGATCGTAGGTGTTGGTATAGGACTGGAAGTAGGCAAGATATTTCATTTCGGGATATTTGTAAGAAAAGAATTCTATGCCATCTCGCAATTGTTCCGATATAGTTTTTTTAGGTTTCCCATATCCAGGGCTAAAGCTCTGATTGTTGCAATATGTGCATCCTCCGTATCCTTTCGAGCCATCACGGTTGGGGCAGGTGAAGCCTGCATTTACTGAAATTTTTTGTACTTTGAATGGGAATTGCTGTGCGAGTAGTTCGGGAAATTCGCGATATGGTTTGTTTATTACTATCATTGTTGTATATGTTGTCTCTTTGTTTTTAACGTGACAAAGTTAGCGAAAAAAGATAGGGAGAACCATCTAAGATTCTCCCATTTTATAATATGTTACGAGCTTTTATTATTCTAATAATAAAGAGAATGGGTCGCCCAAGTAGTCCATAATTTGTTTTACGAAACGAGCCGTCTCGCCACCATCCACGATGCGGTGGTCAACGGTGAGCGACAATCCTAATACATTGCCCGGAACCACTTGGTCGTCTTTCACCACGGGTTGTCTTACTATTCTACCCACACCAAGAATACCCGCCTGAGGATAGTTGAGAACTGGAGTTCCAAATATCCCCGCAATGGAGCCAAAATTGGTGATGGTGAAAGTGCCATGTTTCATATCTGCCATTGTGAGCTTGCGCTCTTGCGCTTTGATACTAAATTCGGTAATCTTTTGAGTGATTTCGAAAATACTTAGTTGGTCAGCATCCCTAATCACGGGCACTACCAAACCTTCAGGCGTATCCATCGCAATACCAATATTGAAATGATTGAAATATACCATTCTATTTTGTTCCATCTCTATGCGAGAATTTAGCAATCTATGCTTTTTGAGTGCTAACACTGTTGCCTTTACTATGAATGGAAGATATGTAAGCTTAGCCCCTCTGTCGGCATAGTTTTGTTTCATCTTTTCGCGAATGGCAATCAAGTCGGATACTTCCACTTCCTCAAATACTGATACGTGAGCCGCATTGTGTTTAGACTGTATCATGTTGCGGGCAATAGATTTGCGTATCTGAGTAAGTGGCTCGAAAGTAGCGTCATCTAACTGATAGTCTTGAGCAAAATCTCGTTGCACAATTTCATCTTTCTTCGAGGTGAATTGGGCTAAGTCTTGAGTTGTCACTCTGCCATCTTTGCCAGTGCCTGCTACTTTATTTATATCAATATTTAGATTCTTTGCCATCCCCCTTACTTTAGGTACAGCCAAAGATTTGGATACAGATATTGTGCCCGATGATGTATGAACTTCGTCACTTGATGGAAGTATAGCATCAGAGGTGGCAATCTCAAGAGTGCCAACAACTCCAGCTGCTTCCTCCTCATCCCTCTCTGTGGCTACTGGTGAAGTGGATTTGCTATCGCTTTTTGCTACCCCTTCAATTTCAATTTCCACCAAAGGAGACCCCACATTAATAGTGTCGCCTACATCTCCAAATATTTTTAATATTGTTCCTGATTTGGGTGAGGGTATATCGGTAGTAACTTTGTCTGTCTCCATATTTACTAACAAGTCTCCCGACTTTATGGTTTGTCCCACCTTTACATACACTTCGAGAATAGTCCCTTCATCAAGCCCTTCTCCTATATCTGGAAACTTAAAAATATATTTCATACAATTGATTGGTATTAGTAATTTATAGTTTTCTCTATCTCGTATAATATACGCTCGGGAGATACCATGTAGTATTTCTCACCTTGAGCAAGTGGCACAATTGTGTCGAATCCCATCACACGGCGTGGTGGAGCTTCTAAATATAGAAATGCCTCCTCGTTGGCAATAGCCATCAATTCTGAACCTACGCTAAACGATTGGGGTGCCTCTGCCACGATAATTACACGCCCCGTTTTCTTAATAGACTCGGCTATTGTTTCTCTATCAATGGGATAGATTGTTCGCAAATCTATTAATTCTACAGATACTCCCGAAGCCTCTGCCATGTCAATTGCTTTCTGACATTCGCGAATGAGCGCTCCAAATGAAATTATAGTTACATCGGTTCCTTCTTTCAATACTTTAGCTTTGCCAATAGGTATTGAGTATTTTTCTTCGGGCACTTCTTGTTTGATGGCTCTATATATGCGCTTGGGCTCCATGAATATAACAGGATCGTCTGACTCTATTGCAGCAATTAATAATCCTTTGGCATCATATGGAGTAGATGGTGCTACCACCTTCATGCCCGGTATGTGAGCAAATAGTGCTTCGGGACTTTCGGAGTGGTGTTCAATAGCATTGATGCCGCCTCCGTAAGGGAAACGGATAACCATTGGCACTTTGAATTTGCCTCGTGTGCGGTTGTGCATTCTCGAAACATTAGATATAATTTGATTGAATGCGGGGTAGGTGAATCCATCAAACTGTAACTCTACCACTGGGCGCAATCCTGACACAGCCATGCCTATGCCCGTGCCCACTATTGCTGATTCTGCTAAAGGAGAATCAAAAACGCGCGCTTCGCCATATTTCTTTTGAAGACCTTCGGTGACACGAAACACGCCACCCTCTACGCCCACATCTTCACCATACATCACAATCGAATCGTCGTCGGCAAGCTTGATGTCCATTGCATTATTCAAAGCTTGCACCATATTCATTACACTCATTATCTATTGTTCCTCCAGTTCAAAAATTGTTCGTATTCCTCTTTCTGTCTCTTCAGATCTTCTGGCATATCTACATACATATACTTGAAAACCTCATCAAGGTGATACTCTCCGAAGTTTTCGGCGTTCGAGAACTCTTTGTCCACCTCTTCCTTATATTGTTCTATCAGCGTTGCCTCATCTTCTAATAGTTTGATTCCTTGAGAGTCCATATATTTTTTGAGTCGTGTCAAGGGGTCAGTCTTTAGCCACATTTGTTCCTCTTCTTTTGTGCGATACTTGCTTGGGTCGTCAGATGTGGTGTGTGCTCCTTGTCGGTATGTAAATGCTTCGATAAGAATTGGTCCTTTGCCCGAGCGGGTGTGTTCTAATGCCTCTTTGTAAGCAACATACATTGCAAAGAAATCATTCCCATCAACTTTTATTCCTGGCATACCGAAAGCAACCGATTTGACTGCAAGGTTTATCGATTTTGTTTGCTTTTCTATGGGTACCGAAATGGCATATTGATTGTTTTGGATTGTAAATATTACTGGTGCTTGCCACACGGCTGCAAAGTTAAGTCCTTCGCTAAAGTCGCCTTCAGATGTGCCTCCATCTCCGATATAAGTAAATACTACTTCGTCTTTCTTTTGATGCTTTAATGAGTATCCCACTCCAGTGGCATGAAGTATTTGTGAGCCAATAGGTACACTAATGGGCAATACTCTGTCGGTATTCTTGTAATTACTTCCTTCCTCATTTCCCATATAATATAGGAAAATCTCTTCAAGCGTTACACCTTTTGCCATCATTAGGGCTGCCTCACGAAATGCAGGAACAAGCCAATCTTTATCTCTAATGATGTGGGCGGCAGCAATCTGTATTGCTTCATGACCGATAATGGGGGGATAGGTAAACATTCTTCCTTGCCGCTGAAATGATACTGCCATGTGGTCAGCCGTTCTGGCAAATAGCATTGCCTTGTAGGCTTCCCTGATCGTATCATGATCCAATTGGGGCATGTACTCTTTATTGATAACCTTACCTTCGTTGTCGATAATCCGAAGAGTTTTGTCCTCTATAGGATTGAAATCTTTAAAAATCATAGATTCTTTTTGTGTTGAAGCATGTTCGACCTGCAACTTATTCATAGTTGAAGTGCCAACAGTATTTGCTTTAAACATTGTTGTTGTTTTATTTTTAAATGTTACTTGAATTAATCCTTGATTAATATAGTTAGCTTTTATCCGCTGTAAAGTGCTGTGATGCAAATGTCAAAAATCTGTTCACATCATATAACAACAAAACGGGAATATGGTTCTATAATAAAAACAGTGATGGTAGTATTTTTTGATTAATTGATTTAAATGATGTTTTATTATCAATATCTATATCATGATAGATAATGTGAAGATAATAGGTGAAATATATGCTAACAATGATGATTGACTATTGGTTTTGAACAAAATATAATCGAAAGAATTAATTACCTTTGTATTTCATATATATAAATATAGTATGCTTAAAAGAATCATACAAACTCTAATGTTGATGCTCTTTAGCCCTAACAAGGGTTGGCAAAACGCTAATAAAGAAAGAGATGCCCATGATGAGTTTATCAATAATTTTTTGTTTCCCATCTTTGGCTTCATTTCTATTACAACATTTATAGGAAGTATGTGGCTGACGGAGGAGGGAGGTATTCATTATGCTTTGAAGATGACAATAGCAGTTGTGGCTTCTCTTTTTGGTGGGTTTTATATCGCATCCTTGTTAGTGAATGAGTTGTTTCCCAAATATGGCATGATAAAGGATATAAAAATAGCACAGCGGTTTGTGGGATATTCTTCCATAGCTATATATCTGCTTTATTTTGTGATGCCAATGCTGTCGGGTCTTGGTATATTATGGATATTTGCTTTGTACACTTTGTTACTGACGCACTCGGGTACAAACTATTTCTTGGACATTGAAAAGAATAAAAGAGTCGCCTTTTCAGTAATTTCATTTCTCGTTATTCTTTTATCACCTATGTCTTTAAACTATTTGCTAAGTTTGATAGTTATTTAGCAAATAATACTTTGGAAGGCTCTACGCAATGCTTTTCAATATTTTAATTTCAATAAAAACAAATATGAAACAAGCACCAATAAATATTAGAAATAAACGCGCAACATTCGACTACGAATTGTTAGATACATATACTGCGGGCATTGTGCTCACAGGCACTGAGATAAAATCAATCAGACAAGGCAAAGCAAGTCTTGTGGATACATATTGTTTGTTTGAAAATGGAGAGTTGTGGGTGCGCAATATGCACATTGCAGAGTATTTTTATGGCACTTACAATAATCATGAGGCACGACGAGACCGCAAACTTCTTTTAAATCGGAATGAGATGAAAAAGATTGTTAGACTAACCAAGGAGACGGGCTTCACGATAGTGCCTACTCGATTGTTTATTAATGACAGAGGGTTGGCAAAGATGGTGATAGCTATAGCTAAAGGAAAGAAAACTCACGACAAGAGACAATCTCTCAGAGAGAAAGAAGATAAGCGATCTATGGATAGAATGTTTAAGAAATAGTTGCAACGATCTTGGCAACGATTATGCCGTAAGCAATAATAGGTTTAGATTATTCACATATTAATTTTTCTGTTTATGAAACTCATCAAAGAAATAATTCGACCTGCGCTTATGAAGTCGGGGCAAACCACCCTTTGGTTGATGAAGATAATCCTGCCAATATCCTTGATAGTTGGTTTCATGGGTTATTATGGAGGGTTGGCATTTATGGCTCAGTTCTTTGATCCATTATTCAATCATATTGGTCTGCCTGGTAGTACTGCTATTGTATTCATTACAAGTATTTTTTTACCATTGTATGCTCCGCTGGCTATAATAATGTCGATGTCGATAACGCTTCGCGAGCTCACTATTCTTGCTCTGATGTGCCAGATAGCTCACAACCTGCCTGTTGAGAGTGCTATTCAGGCTAAGACTGGTTCTTCTTTTTGGGTTATGTCTGCATTGAGGATAGCAACGAGCATCCTTGTAGGTATGTTTCTCAATTCTGTTTTGCCTCAGGATATGGGTATGCCAATTTTCACTATTACAAGTTTGGACGAAATATTGACGGTCAACGATGTGATAATTTCATGGCTAATTAGTTCATTGCAAATGTTGGTAATATTGCTTTCGATAATTACTGCATTAAACATTCTCTATCTAATATTGTTAAGGTATAATCTAATTGATAAGCTCACAGAGACTATAAAACCTGTTCTTCGTTTTTTTGGACTATCAGAGTCTGTTGGTTTTATTTGGTTGATTGGTTATATAGTGGGTTTGGCATATGGCGGAGCAATGATGATTGAGCAGCTTGAGGAAGGTAGAGTTTCCAAATCAGATACTAAGCTACTTAATTATCATCTGGCACTTTCGCACTCCATACTCGAAGATAATCTAATCTTTGTAGCACTTGGAGTATCGTATTTGCTAATTCTGGCTGTCAGGCTTACCGTAGTATGGTTAGCAGTGTGGCTTGTTAGGTTATTTATTAAATTCAATTTAAACCCAAAATAATGAATATTGAAGAGATTCTTAAGTCTCGCATCCTCATCCTTGATGGTGCGATGGGGACTATGATACAAAAATACAAACTCACCGAAGAGGAGTTTAGAGGTGAGCAGTTCAAGCATGTTGATAAATCGCAAAAGGGCAATAATGACTTGCTCTCGATAACGCAACCTGAAATAATTGGCGAGATTCATCGTGCATATCTGGAAGCGGGTTCCGATATTGTTGAGACTAACACATTTAACTCTACAAGCATATCTATGGCTGACTATGATATGCAATCGCAAGTGAGAGAGATAAATCTTTCGGCTGCTCGTATTGCTCGCCAAGCCGCAGATGAGTTTACTTCCAAAACTCCCGACAAGCCACGATTTGTGGCGGGGTCAGTGGGTCCTACCAACAAAACGACGTCTATGAGCCCCGACGTGGAGAACCCTATGTATAGAGCGGTGATGTTTGATGAAATGAAAATTGCCTATAAAGAACAGATACAGGCATTGGTGGATGGGGGCGTTGATTTACTTCTTATAGAAACAATATTTGATACTCTCAATTCTAAGGCTGCAATATTTGCGGCTGAGGAAGTTGAAAAAGAAATGGGAAAACACACTCCTATAATTCTTTCTGTAACAATTACTGATAAAGCTGGACGTACGCTGTCGGGACAAACCTTAGAGGCGTTTTTGACCTCTGTGCGTCATGCCAATCCTTTGGTAATTGGTCTGAACTGTTCTTTTGGTGCTTCGGACATGAAGCCTTATATGAAAGAGCTGAAAAAGATTTCACCATTTTATACAAGTGCTTATCCTAATGCTGGTTTGCCAAATCAATTGGGGGAATATGATGAAACACCTGAAAAGATGGCATTGCAAGTTAAAGAATATATTGACGAGGGGTTGGTTAATATAATAGGTGGATGTTGTGGTACTACACCTGAGCATATTGCAAAATATGTTGGGATGGTGAAAGGAGTTGTGCCAACATTGCCTAATCAACAGTCTGATTTGTTGCGCCTATCTGGATTGGAGGAGTTTGCTCTTACTCCCGAAATGAATTTTGTGAACATAGGTGAGCGATGCAATGTGGCAGGATCGAAGAGGTTTCTGAGGCTTATCAAAGAAAAGAAGTATGAGGAGGCATTGCAAATAGCACACAAACAAGTGGAAGATGGTGCGCAAATCATCGATATAAATATGGATGATGGCTTGCTTGATGGAGTGAGCGAAATGACAAACTTCTTGAATATGTTAACGTCTGATCCTGATATATCTCGAGTGCCTATCATGATCGATTCTTCAAAATGGGAAGTGATTGAGGCTGGACTGAAATGTGTGCAGGGAAAATGTATAGTAAACTCTATCTCGTTGAAAAATGGTGAAGCTGAGTTTATTGAGCAGGCACAAAAAGTAATGAATTATGGAGCGGCAGTTGTAGTAATGGCTTTTGACGAAACAGGGCAGGCTGATACATATGAGCGTCGCATCAAAATATGTGAGAGGGCATACAATATTCTTGTGGATATTGGATTCAACCCACAGGATATAATTTTTGACCCCAATATTTTGGCAATTGCAACTGGAATAGAGGAGCATAAAAACTATGCAATTGATTTTATCGATACTGTAAAGTGGATTAAAGCAAACTTACCTGGTGCCAAAGTAAGTGGTGGTGTGAGCAATTTGTCGTTCTCTTTCCGTGGCAATGATTATGTGCGCGAGGTGATGCATTCAATATTCTTGTATTGCGCCATCAAAGCTGGCATGGATATGGGTATCGTAAATGCATCAGAGTCTTTGATTTATGAAGACATTCCAGCTGATGTAAAAGAGCTTGCCGAAGATATTATACTAAACCGTCGCGAGGATGCTACTGAGCGAATGATGGACTATGCTGAAAGTTTGAAGAGTGAGGGCAATGATAGTGAGGCGAAAGAGAAAATATTGGAATGGCGTACTCTTCCATTGGCAGGGCGATTGAGCCATGCCTTGGTGAAAGGCATTAGCGATTTTATGGATGAAGATATAGCTGAAGCTCTGCAAACATATCCAACGGCGGTTGATATTATTGATAAACCCTTGATGGATGGAATGAATGTGGTGGGCGACTTGTTTGGTTCAGGCAAGATGTTTTTGCCACAAGTGGTGAAGGCTGCCCGCACAATGAAAAAGGCTGTGGCAATATTGCAACCAGTGCTCGAAGCTGAGAAAGCATCTGCAGGTGCTAATAAAGCGGGCAAGATAGTGATGGCAACTGTAAAGGGTGATGTGCATGATATTGGTAAGAATATTGTGGCAATCATTCTTTCGTGCAACAACTATGAGATTATTGATTTGGGAGTAATGACTCCTACCGAAAAGATTCTTGAGGCTATAAGAACTGAGAAGCCCGACATTGTGGGTCTTAGTGGTCTTATTACTCCATCTCTTGAGGAAATGGCTGATGTGGCTCAAGCTTTGGAAGAGGGTGGTTTCTCATTGCCTCTTATGATTGGTGGTGCTACTACCTCTAAGCTACACACTGCAATAAAAATAGAACCTAAATATAAAAGAGGTCCCGTTGTGTATGTTAAGGATGCATCTCAAAGTCCTGGTGTGGTTTCAAACTTGCTTAGTGCTACTGCCAAAGCTGATTTTATAGCTAAGACTGCAAAGGAATATGAGGAGCTGCGCGAAAGTGTAATTGATAAGAAGATAGACTTTGTGTCGCTTGAAGATGCACGAAACAACCCGTATGTAATAGATTGGAATGACTTTCAGGCATGCGAGCCAAAGGTTAAGGGACGTAAGGTAATGAAAGATATTCCTGCTAAGGAAGTTATTCCATTTATTGATTGGAAATTTTTCTTTCATGGCTGGAATCTTTCTGCCAAGTTTGGGTCAATAGATGGTATTGACAAAGATGAAGAGAGTCGCAATAAGTGGTTGTCACGCTTTCGATCTGAAGAGCAAGAGAGAGCCAAAGAGGCAATCAAACTATATGATGACGCTGTTGAACTTTTAAATCAGATAGTTGAAAAAGATCATAGCAAGATAAATGCAGTCTTTGCAATATATGATGCATATAGTAATGGTGACGATATCGTGATTAATGATATATGCGTTCCGCTTTTACGCCAACAAAGAGTGAGCGACAAAAATGAGTATATGTGTTTGAGTGATTTTGTAGCACCAAAGTCATTAGGTATAAAAGATTATATAGCTCCGTTTGCTGTTACTGCCAGCGATGGTGCTGATTTGCTGAAGAAATACGAAAGCGAAAATGATGAGTATATGGTACTGTTGATGAAGTCTTTGCTTGAGCGATTGGCTGAGGCAGGGACAGAGTGGCTACACTATATGGTGAGAAAAGAGTATTGGGGTTTTGCTGCCGACGAGGATATTTCGGTTGCCGATATGCTTGCCACAAGATATCAGGGTATTCGTCCCGCAGTGGGATATCCATCTATTCCCGATCAGACTATCAGCTTTGTGCTTGAAGAGCTTTTGACGCTTAGGGATATTGATGTTGAGCTTACAGAAAATGGCATGATGATACCCACGGCATCGGTAAGTGGATTCATATTTGCGCACCCTCTGTCAAAGTACTTTGTGATTGGTCCCATTAACGAGGCACAAGTAGAGGATTATGCAAAACGTAGAGATGTTGAGGTGAAGGATTTAAGAAAGTTCCTATTAGCAAATCTTGTTTGATAGCATATAAGTGCTATATTAGACTATAGTTTATAAACACCATTCAAACAGTGATAAATCACTGTTTGAATGGTGTTTTTTATTAGTCCTATTTGCCCGTTTTTCATTTATGCACACAAATATCATTGCTGATAAATATAAATTTATAGACTTGATTGTTTGTTAATTTCGATAAAAACTGATACTTTTGGAAAAAATATTTTATAAGCCTATTTGAGAATAAAATATTTTAATATAAATCTCATGTATAAAAAGATAGAAGAATACTGAAATGAACAAACTCATTATCCCAAATCAACCTATTTCGCAATGTGAAACAGTTTTTGATAAGATTAGACTAATGCTCGAAGCAGCTGCTTTAGCAAACATAGATCAGGTAAATTGGAAAGGTGATTTTCCACATCTCATGCCCGTTACAGTAAGAGTGGCTCATGATGGTGAAAAACTATATCTATATTATGAAGTAAAGGGGGAGGCAGTGAGGGCAGTCAATACTAATGACTTTGGCTCGGTGTGGGAGGATAGCTGTGTAGAGTTTTTTATGCAAAAAGAAGGTGAAACATCGTATAGGAACTTTGAGTGTAATATACTTGGTGTTTTATTAGCTGCAAATCACAAAACACGAGAGGTTTCAGAAAGGCTTACTCAGTATATGGACTCTATTTTTAGGCATTCCACTATTCAGCAGAGATTTGTTGATGGCAAACAGCTTTGTGACTGGAGCATGTACCTTGAGATACCAAAGGAGGCTATGGGCTTTTCCGAAATGGAGATGTTGGATGGTAAGAAAATTAGAGCAAACTTCTATAAATGCGGTGATAAAACTCCTTCAACTCATTTTATAAGCTGGAATCCTATTGATTTGCCGAAGCCAAACTTTCATGTTCCTCAATTTTTTGGTCTTTTAGAATTAGAATAATTAATAATCGAAAACAATATATAATCCATATCATGTTAGAAAAAGATAAACTAAAAAACATTGTTGCGCAATTTGTGCAGTCTGATGATTCAGCAGTAGTTAAACCTTTAGGTAAAGGTCATATTAATGATTCATTTAAGGTAGAGCTTAATGGTAGTCAATATGTGATGCAGAGAGTAAATCACCACATTTTCAAGAATGTAGATGAGCTGCAAAATAATATCATGCGTGTTACAGCGCATATTCGCCAAAAGTTAGAAGAGACAAACGTCGAAGATATTGATCGTAAAGTATTGACATTAGTGCCAACGTTGGATGGCAAGTTATATTATCAAGATGAGGATGGCAACTATTGGCGTATGATGGATTTTATCAAAGATAGCATGAGCTATGAAGAGATAAATCCTGAATTGGCTTATCGTGCTGGATTAGCGTTTGGTGATTTTCAAAAGATGCTTGCCGATTTGCCAAATGGTCCACTCTTTGAGACTATTCCCAACTTTCATAATATCGAATCTCGTTTAGATACATTCAGAGAGTCGGTAAGAGTAAATAGAGTGGGGCGTCTCTTTGAAGTAAATGAGTTGGTAAAAGGAATTGAAGCTCGTGCCGAAGAGATGTGTAAAGCAGAAAGAATGCATAGAGAGGGCAAACTTGTGAAGCGAACTAATCACTGTGATACTAAGGTCAACAATATTCTCTTTGATAATGATGAGAATGTTCTTTGTGTAGTGGACTTGGATACTGTAATGCCAGGCTTTGTACTCTCAGATTTTGGGGATTTTATCCGCACAGGTGCAAATAAAGGTGCTGAGGATGACCAAAATTTAGAAAATGTGGGCGTTGATTTAGATATATTTGAGGGCTATGCTAAAGGATATTTAGAAAATGCTGCTTCCTTTTTGACAGATGTGGAAATAGAGAACCTTGCTTTTGGAGCAAAGCTATTGACATACATGCAAACAGTACGCTTCTTGACAGACTATATCGATGGCGATACTTATTATAAAATAGCTTACGGAAATCATAATCTTGTACGCTCAAATGCTCAGTTCAAATTGCTACAAAGTTTGGAGGAAAACTTCGACAAAATGCAAGAGATAGTACTTGCTAATGCTGAGAAGTATAAGGGTTAAGACAAATAATTATTAGAAACATGGCGGTGTAAAGAAAATATTATTATCTTTGCACCGCTTAATTTTTATGGTGAAAAATGGCAAAGTTTAGTGTTTACAATATCAAATTGTTAGGTCTATCGCAAGGAGAATACAACTTTGAGTACGACTTGGATAGAAAATTCTTTCAGGATATTGATGGCGATGAGATAAGAAAAGGAAATGTAAAAGTAAATATTAAGTTGATAGTTACTTCTACTACTTACGACTTTTCATTTGACCTCAAAGGTATTGTGCAAATACCTTGCAATCGATGTTTGGATGAAATGGATCAACCTATAGATACTCAAAGTCGCCTGATTGTTAAGTTGGGTGCAGAATATTCTGAAGAGAGCGACGAAGTAATTATTATACCCCGAGATGAGGGAGAGATTAATATTGCTTGGTTCCTATATGAGTTTGTTTCGTTAAATATTCCAATTAAGCATTCTCACGAAGCTGGCAAGTGTAATAGATTTATGAATAGTAAACTACGCAAGCATCAGGCTGTAAGCAAAGGTGATGAAGATGATATAGATGGCGACTCAAATGATGATATAGAAGAAGATGAGTCAATTGATAGCATAGACCCAAGGTGGGATAACCTAAAGGGTTTAAGCTTTGAAGATAATTAAATATAAACCGTTAAAATAAAAAATAAAATGGCAACTCCAAAAAGAAGACAATCGTCTGCAAGACAAGGAAAAAGAAGAGCACATGACCATGCATTAATGCCAACATTGGCAGTATGCTCAAATTGCGGAGCATGGCACATATACCACACAGTTTGTGGTGAGTGTGGACACTATAGAGGCAAATTGGCAATCGAAGTTGATGCTGCTCTATAACTTTCCTTTTTAAACCATATAAACCCTGAAGACTAATGTTTTTTCAGGGTTTTTTTTATACTAAACATTTATGTCTAAAACAATTAATGCAGTAATAACTGGAATCACAGCAAGCGTACCAGATTACATTCTGACCAACGAGGAGCTCTCAAAAATGGTGGACACCACCGATGAATGGATAATGTCGAGAGTTGGTATTAGAGAAAGACGCATCCTAAAAGGAGAGCAACAAGGAATTTCCGTATTAGGTATCAATGCAGTAACAGAACTATTAAAGAAGACAAACACAAAGCCTGAAGAAATAGATGGAGTCGTGTTTGCTACCACTACCCCCGATCATCCGTTCCCTTCTTCTGCCTCTATTGTAGCAGAAAAATGTGGAATAAAAAATGCCTTCTGTTTTGACATGGAAGTGGCATGTTCAGGTTTTATATATGGTCTTGAGGTGGTGAATAACTTTATTAAATCTGGGAATTATAAAAAAATAATTCTGTTGGCGGGCGACAAAATGTCATCCGTGACCAACTATACTGATAGAACTACGTGTCCTTTGTTTGGGGATGCTTGCGGTGCAGTATTGATAGAGCCTACCTACGAGGATATTGGTATAAAAGATGCTATCATCCGTTCAGATGGTGTGGGCTATGGTCCATTGCAAATGAAAGCTGGAGGAAGTAAGTACCCAGCATCTGCTGAATCTGTAGCTAACAATGAGCACACGGTATATCAAGAAGGTAAAACGGTTTACAAATATGCTGTATCCAATATGTCGCAAGTATCAGTTGAGATAATGGAGCGCAATAATCTTACTCACGATGATATAGATTGGTTTGTTCCTCACCAAGCCAACGTGCGCATTATTGATGCTGCTGTCTCTCGTGCTGGCGTAGCACCCGAAAAGGTGATGGTAAACATTCAAAAATATGGTAATACTAGTGCAGGCACAATTCCTCTATGTTTGTGGGAGTGGGAAGACAAACTAAAGAAGGGTGATAATATTATCCTTACTGCTTTTGGTGCAGGCTTCTCATGGGGTAGTATCTACCTTAAATGGGGATATGATGGTAAGAAAAGGTAACTATTCAAAGTAACACAATATATTTATTAAAAGCGAACTGAAGATATTTATTATCAGTTCGCTTTTTTGTTTATTAGGTTGTTATAATAGATTATTTCCAAATTATATTTATGATGGTTGGTTTTTCAAAAGTGAAGGTTTATGGAAGTGGAAAGGTTACAAGATATCTTGGAAGTCACTTCCCATTAACCCATCTTGCAGGCTTTCTCCCTGGAAAGTTAAATATATAGTTAAATTAGA
>CAZNRT010000002.1:0-6227 GCA_964575445.1 uncultured Proteiniphilum sp.
GGTATACCGTAAAAACTAATGGGAATAGACGGAGTTTACAGAGGGCTTACAATCAGTCCAGACTTATTATTTAAGTCAAAAGAGTCTGGAAATCTTTTCATTGTTGAAGTAAAAAAACCATTTTTGGATATAGATAATCCATCTTTCAAAGAACAATTATCCTCGTATATGGGTATCATGAGAGTTGATTTGGGAATTCTTATAGGTAATAGAATCCAGTTATTTGTCGAGGGCAAGTTGCTCAATAAGAGTGGAATTATACTATTTGATGAAATTAATTTTGAAAGAGACAGTGAAAAAGGATTTAAGTTTGTTCAATTATTCAGTAGAGAAAATTACAATAATGAAAATATCGAAGCATATGTTAGAGAAAAGAATCAAGAGTTGTTAGAGATAGAGAACTTCGAAAATCTAAAAAAACTATTATTATCCAATAAGTTTAATGAGAAAATAATTGACTATTTAAAGTCTGAGCTCTTAAAAGATAATGATGAGAAGATTATTGAGAAAATTTTTCAAGAACTAAAAGTGAATATACAGTGTGTTGATAAAAACACTCAAATTGATAATAATGATAATAGGCAAATCAGAAGATATAAATCTAATAGTAATTTTAAACTTTCAACAGAAGAACTACCCATTGGAAAGTATGTTCGTAAAACTTTTACGGAATTAGTTAAGAACAATCTAATAGATCAGAATGAAGTTGAAAGACTTCAACAAAAAGATTATTCCAAATTGACATTTGATATTCAATTTCCCTTTTTAGCTAATGAGGATTCGGAGTATTATATAAGAGAAAGATATTGGAAAGAACAATATCACATAAATGGTAAAGTTTTTTTTGTGTGTTCTCAATGGTATGAAGTATCAGCTAATAATGATAGACCATATTATGAGGAATGGCTGAAAAAGATGAAGAGAATAAATAATACTTTATAAAGTTGTGATTATCAATTGAACTAAAAAAATTATATTGGTATATAAAAAAAACTACCCCCCTTTTCACAACTTGGTTTACGAACTTAATATTGTTTTTATTCACGAATGTTCTATATTTGTTTCGCAATTACAGAGTTGTGCCATATGCAAGTAATCACCCCAAATAATGAGAAGTAAAGATGAAAAAACAATTAGACAACCAGATTAAAAATGAAATTCTGATAACACTTAAAGAACGGTTTGATAAAAACGTATCACGACATAAAGGTGTTGACTGGAATGTATTACAAGCTAAGCTTGAGAGTAGCCCTGAAAAACTATGGACATTGAACCAAATGGAGCTTTCAGGTGGTGAGCCAGACGTAGTTGACTATAATATACAGACAGACGAATATATTTTTATAGACTGCTCAAAAGAAAGTCCATCGGGACGAAGAAGTTTCTGTTATGACCGAAAAGCATTGGAAACAAGAAAAACTAACAAGCCCAACAATAACGCAATTGACTTTGCAAAGGAAATTGGTGTTACTCTCCTTACAGAAGAGCAGTATAAAACATATCATAAGTTGGTGAAATTTGATAATAAAACTTCAAGTTGGGTGTTGACACCTGACGACATAAGGAATTTAGGTGGTGCTATTTTTTGTGATTATCGCTTTGGTAGGGTTTTTACCTATCACAACGGTGCAGAATCATATTATGGAGTAAGAGGATTTAGAGGTATTTTATTTGTTTAAATTCAAAAACAAGAAATACATAGAATAGGGATACGCAGGTCATAACAGACATATCGGTAGTAGGCAGACTGAAAGGCTTCCAATCAATAGAAAATCAACAATTATGTCATCACAAAACAAAAGGTTAATCCTCTTTTTAGTAGCGGTACCAACGTTGCTACTTATCCCTCTAATTGCAATGCAATTTAGCAATGGAGTTAATTGGGAAATTATAGACTTCGCAATAATGGGAGTTCTACTTTTAATAATTAGCTTGCTCTGTGAGTTTGTTTTAAGAAAGGTAAAAAGCACAAAAGGCAGGATTATATTTTGTGGTATTGTTCTTTTAGCTTTCTTGCTTATTTGGGCAGAGCTAGCAGTTGGGATTTTCGGGACACCGTTTGCAGGTAGCTAATCTTAAAAAGAGAACAATATTCCCCCCCAAAAAAAAGACACGCAATATTCAGCATGTCTTTTTTTGGATCTATAATTTATGTATCCGATCAGTTATCAATTCTGATGAAGTCCCCATTCATATTGAACTCCAAGTCGAGACCATTGTTTAATTCCACTTGCTGATTCTTATCATCTATTTCCCATCCTTTTATAAAGTTGGTCGGATATTTTGCAATCACATATTCTCTGATTTTTGCGGGGATAACGCTGTCAGGTAGTTTGGTTGCTCCTTCAATATCTATTACTTCCTTTTTGCGATTAAATTTGAGAGTGAAATTGCCTTCCAATACCACTTCATATTCCTTAGTGAAATCATCATATTCCACCATCGATTGGATTACCGCATTGTTGGGGAAATGTGTAGATAGATAGTTTTTTATCTCTACAGGAAGTTTATCATTAGAAATTACGTCTTCTTTGTCACAGCTACTAAATGTAAATAAAGTGACCATCAATACAATTGCGGTATTCAAAAAAACCTTTGTGTTCATATTTATCTTTTTTAATTAGTTATTGCTACTCTATTTAGGATTTTCGCTACCTCCACTAAATAATATATTTTTTTAATCTGGAATTTTATTGAGTACTACACCATCAGGACTGAAGCTTATTTTCCATTCTTCATTCATTTTTTTCAGCTCCATAAGATATAAAACATCACTATTATCAATTATTCTTTTGATATCGCTCACTCTGTAGTCTTTATATTGAGCGTTGAGTTGAATCAATATATTCTCAGGTAGTTCTTTTTTTGATATTTCAGATTTTTGTTTCAAAACCTTACCATTCTTGTCAAACCATATTGTGTGGTCTTGCCGTCTTATTCCTGTTTCAAAGTCCACTTTGTAAATATCTTTTTCCAACCTCCATTCCACATCATATGCTCTGGGGTGCTCCTTTTGAAAGTTGTTTATTACTAAAGAGGGGACAGATCTTTTGTTTAGTTTCTGTCCAAAACTCAACTGTATTCCTGATAACATAAATACTGCGACAATAATAATAAATGTTCTCATTTGCTCCTTTGTTTATTTTTATAAGGCAAAGTAAGCACACAAATCTGGAATAAAATGGGAACAAAAATGCTAATCGATAATTATTATTTGAATTTTAGCTCGAAACAATGTTTGTTATTGTGGTATTGATAATTGATTTTGAATTTGTAAATGTTGCAGATTGATTGTACTATTGATAACCCTAATCCAGTGCCTCGAGTTTTTTGTTTTGATTTATAAAAACGGACAAATAAATCTTTTTGATCGAGAGCCACCTCGTCCCCAGTGTTGCATATTGCAAGATTATTTTTTGAAATAGCAATATCAACCGTGCCATTGGCATAGTTGTGGAATATTGAGTTCCTAATCAAGTTTGAAATGATAATATTAGCGAGTGTGGGGTCAATATCTATTTCAATGTTATCATTTTCTCTCAATGTGATTGATATTTCTTTATAATCAGCTAAGTCTTGTAGCTCCTCGATATTTTGTTTCACTATTTGATTAATAGAAACCATTTGTTCATTTACAAATTGATGATTTTCAATCTTTGATAATAGAAGAAGTGATTTGTTTACCCTTGTCAATCCTTCAATAATTTCCATAGTTTCGCCTATGCCATTGACTTGTTCTACACTTAGGTTTTCGTTCTCTATCAACAACTCTAATTTATTAATGGCAATAGCCAAAGGCGTTTGCAACTCGTGAGACACATTGCCGATAAATTCCTTTTGCTGCTCAAACACTTCGTTATTGTGCTTGAGAAGTGTATTGACAGCAATCTTTAAGTCTTCAAACTCTTTTATGTTTGTTTTAATTTCGGGCAACGATTTGCTATAACCTAAGCGGTAAGTTTTTAATTTAGAAAGTAGCAAGTAAAAGGGCTTCCACAAACGCTGAAGAAGAAAATTATTAATCAGTACTACTGTAATTAGAAGCACAGTGAAAAGCCATAATGTATTCCATAACAACTGTTTTATCAAATCATCTTCCTCTATCATATAATGAATTACTTTTAGCTCATAGTATTCATTATTTGCCTCAAATGCGGTGGAAAGCATTCGTGCCTCTTCGAGCTCGGGATACAAGTCATCAGCATCCTGCATATGTATTAGGGTATCTATATAAGTGTCTCGATATATAGTGGCTAAATCTTTGTCAATAGATTTTATAGAATAAAAGTTGTCTTCAAAACTTTCATTCTCAAGCATAGTAGAATCTATCAATGCTTGAGAGACAATTTGTCTCTTATAGTTATCTAAACCCTCATCGACACTTTTTTTTATCTCATTATATATACTGAAATAAAATATTAGAGCCCATGTACTGATAACTACCATCATAGAAATGGTAATATATTTTATTGATTGATTAAGAAGTTTCATTTTTCAGATAGTCTGTATCCAATGCCATAAATAGCCTCAATTTCAATTTCTGAATGAGCGTCTCTAAGTTTTTTTCTAAGATTCTTGATCTGATAGTAAATAAAATCAAAACTATCAGCCTGGTCTATATTATCTCCCCACACGTGTTCAGCCAAAGCTGATTTTGTTACTAATCGATTTTTATTTATCATGAAATAATATAGGATGTCAAATTCCTTTCTGTTAAGAGATACTGGAGCGTTATTTATAGAAAGAGTTCGCTCATCTATATCTAATATCAAATTGTTTATAGTGATATTATTTTTACCATCAAGGTTTTTTCGTCTCAACACCGCTTTTATCCTTGCATTCAATTCTGCAATATGAAAAGGCTTTGCCAAATAATCATCTGCTCCCAAATTGAGTCCTGAGATTTTATCCTCTAACGAATCTTTAGCTGAAATGATAATCACATTAGATGGGCGATTAGATTTCTTTAGCTCTTCTAATAGCTTCAACCCATTTCCATCTGGCAGCATTATATCCAATAAGATACAATCATAATCATATATCTCTATTTTGTCTATGGCAGATCTATAATCGCTTGCGGTCTCTACTATATAGTTCTCTTTTGAAAGAGATTCGCTGATAACATGCCTTAGCTCCTTTTCATCTTCTATAATCAATACTTTCATGGGCTAAAGATAATTGTTTAATTTGGGAATTTGATGGGAATCTTTACTCAAGTCTATTTGTCAAAAAAAAAGGAGTCACTCGTGTACACTTGTGAGAATGTTGAATGTGGATTGATTAAATTTTAACCCCCACATTTATGAGGGGTTTAAAAGCAAATCCGCAAAACCTCACTTTTGGATGTCACCACAAAAATGGATAAAAGAAACCAAATGCTATTGGAATGATTTCTAAATCGGGGCGTTATGGTGGTGGAACTTTTGCTTTATCAAAAAAAGAGACTCTTTTTATTTCACTTGCGAAAATGTTGAATCTACATTGATTGCTTTTTATCTTGAAAAATGAGATAGTAAAAATTTAAACCTATCTTTGCGACTTGATATCATTTATGAAAATGAACAGAATAAAAGAAGTGTTAGACGAAAAAGGAATAAAGCAAACATGGCTTGCCGAGCAATTGGGCAAAAGCTACAATATGGTGAATGCTTATGTGAAAAATAGACAGCAACCACGAATTGAAGTGCTTTATAAAATCGCCGAAATTCTTGGCGTGAATGTTAAGGAACTATTGATTGACAACGACCCTTCGGCATTAGTAATTGACAACCCTTCGGCTACGCTCAGGGTAAATATTAAAAAAGACAAGAAATGAGTAAAGAGCAAAAAATAACGAACGATATAAAGGTGCCGAATAAAGATTTAGAGGCATTGAGAATTCATTTTCCTCATTGCTTTGACAAAGATGGGAATTTTCAGTTAGAAAAATTCAAATATAATCTAACTGAAAACGAAATCAATTTCTCTACCGAGAGTTATGGTTTAGAATGGTTAGGCAAAAGCTATTCAAGGCTTTTGGCAAGCGACCCTGCTACAACTTTGCTAAAAGCAGACGAAGCGCACAACGCAAAACCCGAAAACTCCAATTCTGAAAACTTGCTGATAAAAGGCGATAATTTAGAGGTCTTGAAGCATCTTGTACACGCCTATTATGAAAAAGTGAAAATGATTTACATAGACCCACCTTACAACACAGGCAATGATGGCTTTGTATATAATGACGACAG
>CAZNRT010000002.1:6327-61267 GCA_964575445.1 uncultured Proteiniphilum sp.
ACATAGACCCACCTTACAACACAGGCAATGATGGCTTTGTATATAATGACGACAGAAAATTTACTGCGAAGGAGTTGCAAAATCTGATTGGCGTAGATGCCGAAAAAGCAAAACGAATTTTAGATTTTACACAAAGCAATAGCAATAGTCATAGTGCTTGGCTCACGTTTATGTATCCGCGTCTTTACATAGCTAAGCAATTATTAAAAGATGATGGCGTGATTTTTATTTCCATTGATGATAACGAAGTGGCACAACTGAGATTGTTGATGGATGAAGTGTTTGGGGAGGAGAATTTTGTGGCGGATATGATTTGGAAAAATAAAAAAGGAGGAGGTAATGATGCAAAATATATTGCAATAGAAAATGAACACATATTATTCTTTGCTAAATCTATTAATAATGTTCAAAAACTTTTTCATAATTACTCGGACGAGTATCTAAAAAGATATAAAGAGGAAGATGATAAAAGTTTGTTTTTTTGGGATACATTTAAACGAAAATCAGGTAAGCAGTTTTACAAAATTGTTTGTCCCGATGGTTCAATCATCGAAAATGATGAATATGGAAATCCAATAAGCTGGTTACGTTCAGAAAAAACATTTAATGAAGATTTACAATCTGGGGAAATTAGAATAGTGGAAATCTCTAATCAATGGTCTGTACAATTCAAACAAAGATTACCAGAAGGAAAAAAACCAAGAAGTATTATTGAAAATTATGGAACAACAAGTGAAGGTTCAAAAGAATTATTAGAATTGTTTGAAAAAAATATTTTTGATAACCCTAAGCCTACAAATTTAATTAAGCATTTATTTGATATTATAACTGACGAAAACGATATCATTCTCGATTTCTTCGCTGGTTCCGGCACCACTGCCGATGCGATAATGCAACTTAATGCCGACCCTTCGACGGGCTCAGGGTACGGCAATAGAAAATTTATCTTAGTGCAACTCCCCGAAGCCATAGACCCAAAGAAAAGCAAAGCCGCTTACGATTTTGTAAAGAACGAACTCAAAGCCGAGCCTACTATTTTTGAAATTACCAAAGAAAGGCTTTTAAGGGCAGCTAATAAAATAAATGCAGAATTGGACGGCAAAATTGAAAAACTACAATCAGAGCTCCCAACAGAAGAAACAAAGAATGAAATCGAACAATTAGAAAAAATTAAAACGCAAAATACTTTCAAAGTTTTTGAAACTACCCCCATTTGGGAGGATTATGATTTTGAAGCAGAACAGTTTGATAGTTCGCAAACGCTTTTTGACGCTGGTAAGCTTTCAGATGAAGATATCAAAGCCTTGCTCACTACGTGGAAAACGTATGATGGTATTGCATTAACGCAAGAGTTAGAGAGTATTGATTTAAGCGGATATACCGCTTATTATGGCAATGGCAGGCTGTATTTGATGAATAAAGGTTTTAAAACTGACAGCCTTATAGCATTGTTGGAAAAGATAGATTCAGACAAACATTTTGAACCTAAAAGTATCATCGCTTTTGGTTATCACATGGAGAGTAAGTGCTTACGAGAGATTTCTGAAAATGTAAAAACGTACAACAATAAGAAGAAAAGCGATATCGATTTTATAACAAGGTATTAATATGAAGGGATTTAATTTTGAGAAAAATCTGTCGCATCAGGAAAAAGCAGTAATAAGTACGTTGGCAGTATTT
This sequence comes from uncultured Proteiniphilum sp., assembly GCA_964575445.1. Taxonomy (GTDB): domain Bacteria; phylum Bacteroidota; class Bacteroidia; order Bacteroidales; family Dysgonomonadaceae; genus Petrimonas. Next base: position 8,008 of record CAZNRT010000002.1, read on the forward strand.
GAGAATTTACAACAACACCCTATTTCGCACGTTGATAAAAACTACATTAACCTTGTTTATAATAATATTGAGAAGCAGGGTAATGTATTCCACAATATCATTCTGCCTGGAAATCAGTATTATAATAATATAAAAAATAAACAAAGCTACAATGGTATAGAAGAAAATGCAAAGAGCAAGAGCAACATTATTGATATAATGATGGAAACTGGAACGGGGAAAACATACACCTACACCAAAACTATTTTTGAACTTAATAAAAACTATGGCATTTTCAAATTCATTGTAGTGGTGCCTACTTTATCAATCAAAGCTGGCACTATTGACTTTTTGAAATCGGACAGTAGCCGAGAGCATTTCAAAGAACAATACAGCAAGACGATTCATTTACATATTGTAGAAAGTCAGAAAAGCAGCAGAAACAAAAAGTCATTCATTCCACCTGCAGTAAGCAGTTTTGTAAATGCTGCAAACTTTGATAAAAACAGCATACATGTGATGATTATCAACGCAGGTATGATCAACTCTGATACTATGCAAAAGAGTTTTGACAAAGGCTTGTTTGACAAATACACCGTTCCTTTTGATGCGATTGGAGCTACAAAACCGTTTATGATTATTGACGAGCCACACAAATTTGTGCAGAGCAATAAGACTTGGGAGAACATTCAGAAAATGAAACCCCAATTTATCTTGCGTTATGGTGCAACTTTTCCTGATAAGGAAGTGAAACACAAAGATATTTTGTCAAACAAAATGGTGACTACCTATGTCAAAGATTATCATAATCTTATTTATCAATTAACGGCGGTAGATGCATTCAACAATAATTTGGTAAAAGGGATTATCGGACACATCACTGAGTTTGAATCGGGCAGAAATGAGGTTGTGAAATTTGTTGACTCTAATGGTACAGAAGCCACTTTTCAATTAAATAATGAGAAGCCCATCACGCTTACCAAAAAAGAAAGTCTCAAAAAGGTTCATTCTGAAATGAGCGATTTAGGAATTGAGAATTTGAACAAAAGCACGGTTGTTTTAACCAACGGTTTGCAAATGAAAAAGGGTGATAAAATAAACCCTTATTCTTATGCTGAAAAGCTACAAGAAACGATGATTCAAAAAGCAATCAAACACCATTTTGAAATTGAAAGGCAACTTTTGATTAGAGATGTGAAGATTAAACCTTTGACTCTTTTCTTTATTGATAATATAGACGAATACCGAAACAAAGAAGGATATATCCGCAAAACTGTTGAGCAATATATCAAAGCAGAGATTGAAGAATTATTGAAAACAGAAACAAATGCTTTTTACAAATCCTATCTTGAAAAAACATTGATAGACCTTTCGGCAACCCATGCAGGATATTTTTCTAAAGATAATACAGAGAAAGATGAAGCTATAGAAAAAGAGATAAACGAAATTTTGCATGACAAACAAGCAATGCTTGATTTGAAAAATCCCAGACGATTTATTTTTTCAAAATGGACGTTGCGTGAAGGTTGGGACAATCCGAATATTTTTCAAATCTGCAAACTCCGAAGTAGTGGAAGCGAGATTTCAAAATTGCAGGAGGTTGGGCGTGGTTTGCGATTGCCAGTTAATGAATATGGCAATCGTGTAAAAGACGAACAGTTTTATCTCAACTATTTTGTGGACTTTACCGAAAGCGATTTTGTAGATAAATTGGTGGATGAAATCAATGAGAAATCGGGAGCCATTTCTATTGAACAAGTTCCAGACAAACTTTCTGAGCAAATGATCAAAAAGATTTGTGAACTATACGAAACAACCGAAGATGAACTTTTGGAAGTTCTGGACAATAACAATGCGATCACACGAACAAATTCATTCAAAACAGACGGTTTTGACTTCATAAAACAAAACTATCCAATAATATTTGAAGGTGTTAATTCTAACAAAGTTCGCAAAGCAACCGACCCTAAAAAGAAAGTAGTTGTGAGAACAGAGAAATATCAAGAACTGAAAGACCTTTGGGAAAAGCTGAATGAAAAAGTAATTCTTGAATATAAGTTTGATAACGAAGACAGTTTTAAAACATTGTTTACCGATTTTCTAAAAGAACAGAAAGACAATTTTACATCGGACGGAATCAATGAGAAAGTTTCAAAAGTTGAAATCAAAGACAACAAAGCAATTGTGAATGAACCAGAATCCATTTATAATCGCAAAACTGCAACTATCTCAACAATGAAATACAGCGACTTTTTGAAAGAGCTTTCGAGGATTCTGAACATTAATATCGCAACAATTCATCAGTCAATCATTGATGCTGGGACAGATATAAACAAGTATCTTAACCAAACAACGTTGAGAATAATCAAGCAAAGATTTGACTTCTATCTAATGACGCAAGCCTTTAACAAGTATTCAATTGAATATAAAAAGGTTTCAAACAGCATTCATCCCACCAAGCTGACAGACGAAAAAGGAAATGTGCTGAAAGAAATTTCTGCATCAGATGTTGGAGTTTTGTTTTCAGAGGGGGATGTAGCAAAATCTTACTTCTTTGACGAATTGTTTTACGACTCAGATTTAGAGAAAACAAATATCGAAACAGAGATAAATGAAGTAATAGTGTTTACCAAAATTCCGAAAAATTCAATCAAAATTCCAGTTGCAGGTGGCAAATCATATTCACCTGACTTTGCATATGTGCTAAAATTCAAAAATGGGGAGCAAAGGCTAAACTTCATTGTAGAGACTAAGGATGTAAACAGCAAAGATGAGCTGCGAGACGAAGAAAAACTCAAAATCAAGCATGCTGAAAAATTCTTTGAAGGCAAAGTGAAAATTGAATTTAAAACACAGTTCAGCAACAACAAATTAATCGACTTAATAAAAGAAATTAGCCAACGTATTGTTGGTTGATTTTTGGCTTGCTCACCCACACTGAAAGCCTTATATAAGAATTTTATACAGCTACACATACCAAAAAAGAGGTGCTCATGATATTGAGCACCTCTTAATATAATTTTGAAAAGTAAATATCTACTCGCTCACGAATAATCTCTTTCCTGAAAACAATGGATCGCTTGTCACATTTATTTTAAGTTTTCTCAGTCCCGCTTCATCACCAGGAGTGGGGATGTGTGTGGAGTGCATTTCGCAATTGTTTAGTTCCGTGAGTTTATGCAGTGCCATCTGAGCAGCTGGATTAGATATAGCACTAATTGAGAGAGCTATCAATGTCTCTTCAACATCCAAGCTGGTGGTTTTGCCATCAAGAATATCTTTTTTGAGATGCGTAACCGAATCAATTATATTTTCGGGCAATAGAATCATATTGTCGGGCAATCCTGCAAGATGCTTTATAGCATTGAGAATCATTGCTGAAGAAGCATGGAGCAGCATAGAGTTGTTGCCCGTTATGATACAGCCATCCTTTAGCATTATGGCTGCCCCACAAAATATACCATCATATCCCTTATCTTGTGATTCAGCCTCTTTGGCTGCCTGTCTTGCGGGCTCCACCACTTTTCTGTCTTCATCTTTAGCATTCACGCTCGACATTATTTGTGCATATCTATCAAGTGCATCGGCATCTATTTGCCCATTAGCATAGTCGACAAAGCTTCTCAGATGTCTGCGAATAATTTCTTGGTAAGCTGCTTCGCTACAAGTTTTGTCATCAATTATGCCTGCGCTAATTCTGTTTACACCCATGTCGGTAGGTGATTTATAAATACTATCGTCTCCCGTAATTTTATTTAGTATTGCTTTGAGTAGTTTGAACGCCTCAATGTCACGGTTGTAGCTTACGGCTTCAACGCCGTATGCGTCAAGATGATATGGGTCTATCATGTTCTCATCGCCCAAGTCGGCAGTGGCGGCTTCGTAAGCAATATTCACATTATGCTTTAAGGGTAAATCCCAAATCGGAAATGTTTCAAATTTAGCATATCCGCTACTATTGCCTTGCCTATAATCGTGATATAGATTGCTTAATGCTGTGGCAAGCTTTCCGCTACCAGGTCCAGGACCCGTTATTACAACAATGGGCTTAGTGGTTTCGATATATGGATTTGCTCCATAACCCTCGCCACTAACTATTAAGTCGATATTTTGTGGATATCCACGAGTGGGGTAGTGCAGATACACTTTTATGCCATTCAGCTCCAATTTATTTTTAAAAATATCAGCTGCAGGTTGTTTTTCATAACGGGTGATTACTACTGCGGTGACGTCGATACCATACCATTTCATGTCATCAATGCTCTTCAGCACATCCACGTCGTATGTTATACCAAAGTCGGCTCTTATTTTATTTCTCTCTATATCGCCAGCATAAATACACATTATAACTTCTACTTGGTCCTTCATTTTTTGTAGAAGCCTCATCTTCACATTGTAGGCAAAGCCTGGCAAAACCCGAGATGCATGATAATCGTATAGAATCTTTCCGCCAAACTCTAAGTAGAGCTTATCATTAAATTTGCTTACGCGCTTCAGAATTGCCTCAGTCTGTTCATGTAGGTATTTTTCATTATCAAAACCAATACTTTCAAAATTTTCCATTGTAAAATGTCTTTATAATCATTGCAAGCCACACATTAATAATACACAACAACAATAAAGCTATTACATGATAGCAATATTAACTTATTTCCTCAGATAGATTGTGAGCTGTGTTTAAATAACAGGGGCACTATTTTCAAAATTGAGTTCAAAAATACTCAAATTTTAGATGAACCTACCAATATTTGGGTATTAAAATAATTTTTTTGACGGGTTTCACATCACCGGGTGAATCGAAAATAATTTTTTTAGCGAGTTTTACAGTGCGGGGTGGATCGAAATAAAATTTTTGACGGGTTTTACATCACCGTGTGAATCGAAATAAAACTTTTTTGCCAGTTTCACATCACCGTGTGGATCGAAATAAAATTTTTGACGGGTTTCACAGTGATGTTTAGATTGCAATAATAAATTTATTTTCATTCCCCGTGCACTCGTAGCATAATGATTATTTATTTTTGATACCGTAAATGTTCGTTGTGAATGCTATCTATACCTAAATTTCTTTTGACTGCTAAAAGTGAAAATGAATAGTATTTTTTGTATTTTTGCGCAAAGTGTAATTTAATAATACAAAATAGTATGTCAGACGACAAAAAGATTATTTTTTCGATGGTGGGCGTTAGCAAAACATTTCCACCACACAAACAAGTTTTGAAAGATATCTATCTTTCGTTTTTCTATGGAGCCAAAATTGGAATTATTGGTCTGAATGGTTCTGGAAAATCAACTTTATTAAAAATAATAGCAGGCATTGAGAAAGAATTTCAAGGAGAAATAGCCTCAGATAAGAGTTTTTCAGTAGGTTATTTAGAACAAGACCCTAAGCTTGACCCAAGCAAAACAGTCATAGAGATTGTTCGTGAGGGTGTAAAGCCTATTATTGATATGCTTGCCGAGTATGAAGAGATAAATCTTAAGTTTGGATTGCCCGAATATTATGAGGATGAGGATAAGATGAATGGTCTCTTTGCACGCCAAGCCACACTTCAAGACCAATTGGATGCGGTGGATGCATGGAGTATCGATAATCGCCTTGACCGTGCTATGGACGCACTTCGCTGTCCGCCTGAAGATCAGCCAGTGAGCGAACTATCTGGAGGTGAAGCACGCCGTGTAGCACTATGCAGACTATTGCTACAAGAGCCTGATGTGTTGCTGCTTGATGAGCCCACCAACCACTTGGACGCCGAATCAATTGATTGGCTCGAAATGCACTTGCAACAATATAAAGGCACAGTGATTTGTATTACTCACGACCGCTACTTCCTTGATCATGTGGCTGGATGGATTTTGGAACTTGACAGAGGAGAGGGTATCCCTTGGAAAGGAAATTACACATCGTGGCTTGAGCAAAAAACCAAAAAGATGGAGCAAGAAGAGAAACAAGCAAGCAAACGCCGCAAAACTCTTGAGCGAGAGTTGGAATGGATCAACTTGGCTCCCAAAGCTCGACATGCAAAAGGTAAGGCTCGTTTGAACTCTTATGAGCAACTACTTAACCAAGATCAAAAGGAGAGAGAAGAGAAATTAGAAATTTTTATTCCAAATGGTCCTCGTTTGGGCAATAAAGTGATAGAGGCTCATGGAGTATCCAAAGCATTTGGTGACAAACTATTATTTGATGACTTGAACTTTGTGTTGCCACCCAATGGCATTGTGGGAGTGATAGGACCCAATGGTGCTGGAAAAACAACTCTTTTTAGATTGATTCAGGATATCGAGAAAGCCGATAAAGGAATATTTGAAGTGGGTGAAACAGTAGTAACAGCTTACGTAGATCAGGCACACGAAGCAATAGATCCAACCAAAACTGTATATCAGGTAGTATCTGATGGTGCAGATTTTATTAGAGTAGGGGGTAGAGAGATTAATTCGAGAGCATATCTATCTCGTTTCAACTTTACTGGTGCTGATCAAGAAAAACTTTGTGGTATTTTGTCTGGTGGTGAGCGAAATAGACTTCACCTTGCATTGACTCTAAAGGCGGAGGCTAACGTATTGCTTCTTGATGAGCCCACCAACGATATTGACGTAAACACATTGCGTGCTTTGGAAGAGGGGCTTGAAAACTTTGCGGGTTGCGCAGTAGTTATTTCCCACGACCGTTGGTTCTTAGACAGAATCTGTACTCATATCTTAGCTTTTGAGGGCAACTCAGAGGTGTTTTATTTTGAGGGTTCTTATAGTGAATATGAAGAGAACAAGAAAAGAAGATTAGGAAACGTAGAGCCCAAAAGAGTGAGATACAGAAAGCTACAATAAGAGGTCTGAAATAAGCTATGGTGAATAAATCCATTACTGCTTTATTATTATTTTTTTTATGCTTCAATATACATGCCCACAATATAATATTGGAGGGCATTGTATATGATGCAAAGCTTAATATCCCTATACCTGATGCCGAAGTGTATGTGGAAGGCACCTACATTGGAACAACGACTAATAGTGTTGGCAAATTCTATCTTTCCGTCCACGATTCGTTATCAAATTATAATTTAGTAGTTAGCGCACATGGGTATATGCCTGTGCATCTCCCAATTGAGATTGTGAAAGCTCCACTTATTGAGATTTTCTTAGACATTGATTATCGAAAAGAAATAGAGAGCCACGAAAGCAATGGTGGTTTTGCAAATTATATAGATAAAGCACTCACATTTGTAATGAATGATTGGGTGCCACTTGGAAAGAAAGAGACAAATAAATTTGATTTCGGAAGGCTGCAAACAATACCAACAATAAATCCTATAGAGGGATTTAGATTAAGAGGTGGCATAGCATCCAATTCTCGTTTTAGCCCACATTTTTTTACTAAAGGATATATAGCATACGGTTTCAAAGATCAAAAAATTAAATATAGAGCTGAAGCCATATACTCATTCAACAACAAAGTATATCATGACGATGAGTTTCCAATAAATAAGCTTAGCATGATATATGAAGATGATATTTATTCTCCTGGCGAGATGCATCCACGAGCAATGAATGATCTGCTATTGGTAACCTACAAGCGATCTAAAAATGAAACCACATATCGAAACTTTGCAGAAATTAATTATGACAGAGAGTATCAAAATGGTTTCAGGCATACGTTGTGGTTGCGAAAATCATATCTGAGACCTCAGGGCAATTTGCATTTCAATAAATTATCGCCTGATGAATCTTATGCAAGTGCAATCAATAATTCCGAATTGGGTATTAGCTTTTTATGGTTTGGCAATAAGGAATATTCTCAAAACAAGCGTATAAGAACTCCACTGAATATTACAGCTCCATTAATTCTGTTTTCCCATGCTGTGGGGTTAAAAAACTTTATGGGTGGAGAGACCTCATATCATAGAAGCGAGCTATCTCTTCAAAAACGATTTAAGATTGATGATATAGCCACCGCAGATGTAGTGGGAGAGATAGCAAAAGTTTGGAATCAGGTGCAGTTTCCTTTATTAGTATATCCCAACCAACGTCACAAGTTTTATATAGAAAATAATGCTTTCTTTTTGAGCCGGTCGCTTGAATTTGTGGCAGATCAGCAGGCTACCCTAAGAGCCACTTTTGTGGGAAAAAATCTGTGGCTCAATAAAGTTGATTTCTTGAAAAAATTGGGCGTTAAAGAATTGATTTCATTCAGAGCCAGCTACGGCAGTTTGAGTGAAAAGAATATTCCAACTAAATACAATAGTCTTTATGCAATTCCTAATCAATCTCACCAATACGAATATGGCATTCCATATATCGAAGGTACTATCGGGATTACTAATATTTTAGGACTATTTCGTTTGGAGTATGTGCATAGATTCAACTATCGAAATTATCCTAATGCTATTTTAGGAGCCCTGAGATTAGATATTATTATTTAGACCTTACTATTATTTATCTTTAAAAATACTTTTTTATATATTGGATTTCCCCTTTCATTAAAAAAGTAAAATAAAAAGCCATACCTTTGTCGGCTTGAAATTAAAATTATAAACTGTAATAGGATAGTATCTATCCTGAATGAATTGTTTTACAATCAATAAATTATGAGAAAACTAAATTATTTGTGGATTATAGCTTTTGTGGCTATACTAATGAGCGGGTGTGGCTCCTCCAAAAAGGTAGCATACCTCCAAAAATCTGAGGATATTACAGAAGAAGAATACGCTGTGCAATTGACGCCAATGTATGAGGCACGCATAATGCCTAAAGATATATTGACAATTACAGTATCTACGAGCGACCCAGAAGCGGCAAGACCATTTAATATCACTGTGCCAATCTCGGAGACTGGGAGTATGCAACGTATTACTACTCAAACTCAATTAAGCACATATTTGGTAGATAATAAGGGGCAAATCAACTTTCCCGTTATAGGAATGATTACTCTAAAAGGTAAAACAAATCGCGAAGCTGAACAGGAAATTGCAAATCTTCTAAAACCATTCATTAAGGAAGAACCATTAGTGATTGTAAAATTTGGCAACTACAAAATATCTGTATTAGGAGAGGTATCTCATCCTGGCTCTTTTACTGTAACTCAAGAGAAAATCAATATTTTAGAGGCATTGGCAATGGCTGGCGATATGACTATTTATGGCGTGCGAGATAATGTAAAGATTATTCGTGAAGATGCTAATGGCAATAAGAGAATTATGCAATTGGATTTGAATAATCCTTACTTAGTGTTTACACCAGATTATTATCTACAGCAAAATGATGTAATATATGTAGAGCCCAACAAAGTGAAGGCACAAAATGCAAGAATTGGTGCTGCAACATCATTGTGGATTTCTGGAATATCCATAGCCGTGACAGTCACAAACTTATTGATTAATATACTAAAAAAATAAATTAATGGAAAAACCGCAAAACATACCTGAACTTACATCAGGTCAAGAGAATGACTCATTTTCTATTGTGGAAATAGTAGGTAAATATGTCAAGCACTGGAAATGGTTTATAGCTTCTATTGTTTTGATAATGGCAATTGCCATAGTATATTTGCGCTACTCAACACCAATTTACACCGTCACATCTGACATAAAACTGAAGGACGCGGGCACAGCAAAAGGAATGCCAAGCGGAATGATGATTGAAGAGATTGCCATGATAGGCGCAGTTGACAATATTGCAGATGAAGCTGAGGTGATCAGATCGCGCACTATTGTACGTACAACTATTAATAGGCTCAATCTTCATACATCATATATTGTAGAAGGACGTATAAAAAGTAGCGACTTGTATAAGAAGAGCCCCGTAGTGGTGGGAATGGAACAAAGCCAATTAGATAGTTTGACTGCACCAGTGGAGTTCTCAATGATATTCGATGATAAAGATGTTCTGCATATTAAAGGAATAATAGGTGGAGTAGTTGCCGACACTACTTTTGGGATGTTGCCCGCACTACTTAAAACTCCAGTTGGCAATATTAGCTTTGTAAGACGTGATGGTATTGAAAGAAACACCTCGCTACTAAATGTAATAATTGAAAATCCAAACTCAGTTATAAGCAGATATCAAAAAGATTTGACCATCGTTTCAAAAAATCCGCGCGCTCGTTCAGCAGTACTCACAATGACATTCAATACTCCATTTACTGAAAAAGGGAGTGATTTTCTTACTACCCTTGTTGATGTTTACAACAATGAGATGATTGAAGACAAAAACATGGAGGCTCGCAATACTCAAACATTTATTAATGAGCGTTTGGCTATTATTGATACAGAACTTGGTCATGCAGATTCAAATGTGGAGCAATATAAGCAGTCTCAGGGTTTGACAGATATGCAGGTGGATTTGCAACGCAATATGCAGATGGGTAGTCAATATGAGCAACAGCTTGTGAAAGTGGAAACACAGCTTAGCGTTGTAAGCTCTCTTGGTGGATACGTTAAAGACCCTTTGAATAAAGATAAACCAATTCCGAGCAATATAGGTATAGATGATCCAACACTTGTGGCAACAGCAAACGAGTACAACAAGCTATTGCTTGAGCGTGAACGAATGTCACAAAGTATGACTGATGAGAACCCCGCAATGAAAAGACTAAATGAACAAATTGCAGGATTAAGATCAAACATCAATTCATCAATATCGAGCGTGCAACAAGGATTGAATATTCAGCGAAGAGATGCACGCAATCAGGCAAGCATGTATGGTGGACGCTTGGGTACAATGCCTACTCAGGAAAGAGAGTTTGTTGATCTTACTCGTGAGCAACAGATTAAGCAAAATCTATTCCTTATGCTCCTTCAAAAACGTGAAGAGAATGCTCTCGCTCTGGCTGCAACCAGCAATACTGCAAAGATATTGAATGAGGCAGTGATAGGGGGTAAAGTGTTCCCTAAAACTAAAATAATTTTATTAGCTGCATTCTTGTTGGCTTTAATCATTCCTGTAGGTATTATATATCTTTTAGATTTGCTTCACTTTACAATCCGCACACGAGCTGATGTTGAGCGAGTATCTAAGTTGTCAATATTGGCAGAGATTCCATCTCATGATGATGATACAAATGTGGTTGTTTCCGAAAACAAGACTTCTGAGTTGGATGAAGCTTTCCGTATGTTGCGTACCAATCTATTGTTTACTTTGGGCAAAGACAAGCAAGTTGTAATATTTACTTCCACAGTGTCTGGCGAAGGAAAAACTTTCGTTTCAATTAATACCGCAATTAGTCTTTCACTTATTAATAAAAAAGTTCTGTTGATTGGTGGTGACTTGAGAAGACCTCGATTGTCTGAGCATCTAAACTTGAAGTTTGATAAAGGTTTGACAAACTATTTGTCTGGTTTTGAAACTAATTTGGATAAACTAATTGTTCCTTCAAATATATCAGACAACTTGTTTATAATGCCAGCAGGTCCTATTCCACCTAATCCTGCGGAGCTTATGTCACGCCAAACATTGGATGATGCAATAGCAGAGCTTAGAACTAAATTTGATTATGTCATCATAGACTCAGCCCCTGCAAGCCAGGTTACTGATACATTAATTATGAACCGCATTTCGGATGCTACTGTATATGTGGCACGGGCTAACTACTCTCATAAGCACAATTTGCTATTTGCAAATGAATTGTATTCTCATAACAAGCTTACTAACATGACCCTATTAATTAATGATATCAAAGATTTCCGCTCAGGATATGGGTACGGATATGGATATGGATACGGATATGGATATGATTCAAAAAAGAAGAAAAAAGTAAAGAAATAATTTTTCAGAAATTATAATATCAACAAAAAAAACGTTTGTCAATACTCTTACAAGTATAATGACAAACGTTTTTTTTTATATATAGTTTCAGTTAGATTATTATTTGATGATATACTCTTTTGCCAATCCTCCTTCGCTGGTCTCTTTATACAATGATGGCAAGTCGTGCCCTGTTTGCTTCATTACTTCTACAACATGGTCAAAAGAAATGCGATGACTGCCATCCGTAAAAGATGAATAAAGATTGGCATCAAGTGCTCTTGCTGCTGCAATAGCATTGCGCTCAATACAAGGTATTTGCACCAAACCACAAACGGGGTCGCATGTCATACCCAAATGATGCTCTAAACCCATCTCAGCAGCATATTCTATTTGCGATACACTACCGCCGAATAGTTGGCTCGCAGCAGCAGCAGCCATAGAGCAGGCAACACCAATCTCCCCTTGGCATCCCACTTCTGCTCCAGATATTGAAGCATTTCGCTTTACAATATTGCCAAACAGTCCAGCTGTGGCAAGTGCTCGAAGTATTCTCATCTCAATGAAATCTCTGCTTTCGGCAAGATGATATAACACTGCTGGCAAAACGCCACACGATCCACAAGTAGGTGCAGTTACAATCTCGCCTCCTGCTGCATTTTCTTCAGAAACTGCAAGAGCATAAGCAAATACCATCCCCCTGGATTTGAGGCTTGATGTTTGTCCTTTTGACTTGATAAAATATGAAGCAGCTTTTCTGGGGAGTTTGAGAGGACCCGGAAGTACGCCCTCATTTTCTAAACCTCGTTCAACGGCGGTTTTCATTACACGCCACACTTTGCGCAGATAATCCCATATTTCGGGACCTTCGTGCATCTCAACATACTCCCAAAATGTGCGTCCATTCTTTTCGCACCACTCCTGAATATTGGCAAGATTGGTATCAGGGTAGGGATCTGATATTTGCTCTTCGGTGATACCAATAGTAGTAGTGCCATCACTCAATGCACCACCACCCACACTATATACGGTCCATGATTCCATAATATTGTCATCCTTATCAAATGATTCATACTTCATGGCATTGGGGTGAAATGGTAGAAAAGTCTTGGGCATCCATTCAATCGTTGTTGTGGTAATTGGGCTAAGCACATTTAGTATTGCACTATCAGTAAGATGCCCTTTGCCAGTAGCTGCCAAGCTTCCATAAAGAGTAACTACAAACTTTGTGGCATCCATATTTCTTTCTAAAAAAAGTTCGGCCGCCTTCTTAGGTCCCATCGTATGGCTACTTGATGGTCCATTTCCTATTCTGTATAGTTCTTTCAGTGATTTCATATCGTGAGTTTCAATGAAAAAGGTTAAAGTAAAAAGGTTAGAGCCACAATAATATTTGCTGCTCTTCCCTTTAGCCTTTAACCCTTTTTGCTTGTTATATTTTATATTGATTATTAATATGTTTCTCTCAAGTGGCGTACTGTTATTGGGGTTTTATCCTTTGCTTTCAACTCTTCAGAAGTGATTTCGATCACTTTCTTTTGTCCTGGCAATAGGGTAAAGAAGTTATCAGTGAAACGTGCTCCAAGCGTTGGAATCTCAATAAATACATCCTTAGCCAACTTCTTGCTAACTAATGTAACAGTATATTTACCATCAGCATATTTTATGGATGTATTGATTTTGGTTTCGGGCAAGTTAAGCTTGTTTGGCCAATAGAAGAAATAATCGCGAGTAGATACTACATTGCCCTTGCTATCTGATAACCAAGCATGAACAATGGTGTTATGTTTTTGCTCTTCGGTTACTAATTCTGCTGAATCAAATACTTTCACAATTTCGCTTGTATTTGCCTTTGCATTCACCTTTTGATTGAATTTTTTAATCACTTTACCATCAAAATCAATAACCTGAACATTTAGAGTCAGATTATTAGTGTCCTGCAATAAGTCAGACATGGTGTAGTAGCTAATCTTGTTATCTTTAAATTCAACACCAAGAGCTAATGGTGCAAAAACGTTGCGCATCTTATAATGCTGAGATTTCCAATTATTGAAGTAGTCGATACTTGACCATGATACCACTGGCCAGTCGTCATTGATCTGCCAATACAAAGCGCCCATACAATATGGACGACCACGACGGTTAGCCTCCACCGCCTCTTCCATTCCATTGCCCTGCATTATAAGACCTACATAAACAAAATCCTCAAAATTCTTTGGTTCATGATAATACATATCCATATATTGCTTGATGATGGTGTTACCTATTGGGCTCTTTTGATGAATCTCCATCACGTCAGAATTGATATCAAAATCATCCTCAGTAGCAAAAGTGCGAATAGTTTTCATTTCGGGGAATGATTGGAAACCAAATTCGCTACTAAATCGTGGCAATCTGTCAGCCATTGCTTCAAAAGGCATACGACCATGCCATAACCCCCAATCGTGCACGTCACTTCCATTAAATTTGTTTACATTACCCCAATTGCTATCATAGGGTGAACCATGAATATAGTTGCGAGTGCCATCAAACTCTTCTACCATCTCTGGGAGAAGCCCTCTGAAAAGCTTGTCATACCCTTCAAACCATATTTTTCTTTCCTGATCATTGGCTCTATCTTTCCAGCCCCAAAACTTTAATCCTTCTTCTACTTCATTATTGCCACACCAAAATGCAAGTGAGGCATGATTGCGAAGTCTTCTGATATTCCATTCAGCCTCTTCTTTCACATTGGCTAAGAACGAATCATCAGTAGGGTAAATGGTGCAGCCAAAAATAAAATCTTGCCATACAAGAATTCCTCTCTCATCTGCCTGCTCATAGAATGTATTATTCTCATACGTGCCGCCACCCCAGATACGCACAAAGTTGAAGTTGGCATCTTCCATATTGTCAAACAATCGTTTGTAATATGCATCATCTTGTTGTGAGCGTAATATTTCGCCAGGTATGTAGTTGGCTCCCTTTGCAAAAATTGGTTTTCCGTTGACTTCAAAATAGAATGAGCGTCCGTGTTCATCTTTATCCTGAACAAGGCGAACCGAACGAAGTCCTACGCGCTGTGTTTTTTCTGCTACAAGATTTTCTCCTGTCAATACTTTCACCGTGAAATCATATAGATTTTGCTTTCCCCAATGGATAGGCATCCACAAATGAGGATTCTTGATTTCAAGAGGTATATTGATATTATTTTTACCAGGCTGTAGAGTTACGTCAAAGGAGTGTTCTAATGGTTCAGTACCTTTTAAACCATACGAAAGAATTACTTTTGATTCCGTAGGCTGTTTTGCAACCGATATAATCTCTATTTGATTATCAATCTTAGCAATATCTTCCGAAATTTCTGTTTGTTTTACGTAAAGGTCTTCTATTCTTGCATTATTGTATAATGTCAGTGTAACAGGCTTCCACAATCCCATCTGCACAATACGTATCCCCCAATCCCAACCAAATTGATATGGTGCCTTGCGGTTATACACGCTCAAGCGCTGATCACTATGATCATTATCTGCAGGATACTCAAAGCCAGCAGTAATACGAGCAGGGTCCATACGAGTTATTGGAGAGTAGAATCTAATGTAAAGTCTATTTTCACCTTCACGAAGTGAATATTTTACTGGTACTTTATGCCCCACGAACATATTTTCGGATTGCAATATGCGTGATCCATTTAAGAATACATCTGCGTGTGTGTCAATCCCTTCAAAGAACATAATAGCATCATCACTCTGAAGCTGCTCGGCTGTTAAAGTAAAAGTTTTGCGAAAGTCCCAATCTTCAAGTTCAGGCCATTGAACATCATTTTCGTTGGTTCCAAAATATGGGTCTGGCAATACATTATGTCGTATCAGATCTCTCTGTACAGATCCAGGCACTTCGGCATCATACCATGTGTCTTTGCCTTTTTGACTAAATTGCCATCCTTCATTTAATGAAATAGTTTGTGCCGAAAGGGCAAAACTAAATACTGTTGTTACTAATAGTGTAAGAAGTCTATTCATAGATTTAAATTAATTGATTTATGTATAAGCACAAAGATAAGACTAATTAATTATTAAAGTCGAAAAAATATGCTACAATCAACTGATGTTATATCTTCTAAAACTAAGCCTAAAGCAAGAACCTGCATGCTAACTTCTCAGTTTTTTTTCTACATTTGTATTTTATCATCAAATTTAATCTATAACGATGGTCAATTCTACAATTGCTAAAGGAGATTTTTTAGCTTTATATTCCAAATTGTATTCATTCTTTCGTCAGGAGTGGAGTGTGGAAAAGGTTGATAAGCTAAAAAAAATATTGAATCAGTATGTTGCTAATGATAATAGCACTGAATGCACTTATAATCTTGTGTTGGAGATGCATACATCAATAATAACTATTGAAGAAATTGGTTTAAAGCAATCTACAGTATGTGCTATTTTGTTATTTCGTCCTGCGCTCAATAATAGTGCTCTCATTGCGGAAGTAAAGAAACTATTTGGAGACGAAGTGGTGCTAATCTTGAAAGGGCTTATAAAAATTAATGAGCTCACTGATAAAAAAACGGCGGTAGAATCTGACAATTATATCAAACTATTGCTTTCGATTGCTGAAGATGTTCGTGTAGTTTTTGTGCTGATTGCTCAACAGCTCCAGCTGATGCGTGATGCAAAACATATGGAGCAGTCAAAACGTATAGAATTGTCCGTAGAATCTATATACTTATATGCGCCTTTGGCACACAGATTGGGTCTCTATAAAATTAAATCAGAACTTGAAGATTTGTCTATAAAATATACTGATAGAGACACTTACAGTTATATAGCTCGAAAACTAAATGAGACTAAAAGATCTCGTGACAAATATATTAATGATTTTATTACTCCAGTAAAAGAGGTTTTGGATAAGACCAATCTAAAATATGATATCAAAGGAAGAACAAAATCAATACATTCGATAAATAATAAGCTTAAAAAACAGAAGATTGAGTTTGAAAACATATATGACTTGTTTGCTATACGTGTAATCTTGGAATCGCCGATAGAACTCGAGAAAGCTCACTGTTGGCAAGTATATTCTGTAATCACTGATATGTATCAACCCAACCCCAAAAGGCTTAAAGACTGGCTATCAATACCTAAAAGCAATGGGTATGAATCATTGCATATCACAGTGATGGGACCAAACTCTAAGTGGGTGGAAGTGCAGATACGAACCAAACGAATGGATGAAATAGCTGAGCGCGGATTGGCAGCACACTGGAAATATAAGGGGGTGAAAGGCGAATCCACATTGGACAATTGGCTTACTAACCTGCGCGAGTCTATGGAAAACAAGGATTCTGATATTACAGAAAAGTTGGGTGATTTTAAGCTTGATCTGTATGAAGAGGAAATATTTGTATTTACACCAAAGGGAGATTTGATGAAGCTGCCAAAAGGTGCATCAGTATTAGACTTCGCTTTTTCTATACACACCAAGTTGGGCTCAACCTGCGTTTCAGGCAAAGTAAATGGCAAAAATGTTCCAATTAAATATGTGTTGAAGAGTGGTGATCAAGTGGAAATACAGACATCATCTCATCAATCAGCAAAACAAGACTGGCTTAACTTTGTCGTTACCTCCAAATCTCGCACAAAAATCAGGCAATTGCTCAAAGAAGAAGCTGGCAAACAGGTGGATATTGCCAAGGAGATGTTGTCTCGACGGATGAAGAATAGAAAGATCGAGCAGGATGAGTCTGTACTTATGCAGCTTATCAAAAAGCTAAAATATAAGACAGTTACCGACTTTTATGTTGATATTGCAGCCGAAAAATTAGATGTCAATTGGATTATTGACCAATATTTAGAGATGGGCAGCAAAGATATGTCTCATAAAGACTTATCTTCTGCGACGAGTGCTAATAAATTTGTTTATAAAGCTCATTCGGAAGAAGTAAGTAGTGGTGATGAGCTCATTATTGACCAAAATCTAACAGGCATTGATTATAAATTAGCCAAATGCTGTAATCCAATATATGGAGATGAAATTTTTGGATTTGTATCTACTCAAGGTATAAAAATCCATAGAACAAACTGTCCTAATGCCACCGATTTGTTTTCAAGATTTGGCTATAGAGTAATCAAAGCAAGATGGTCTGGCAAGAGTGCGGGCTCATCAAGATATATATCCACTCTGAAAGTGATTGGGAATGACCAAATAAATATTGTATCCAACCTGATTTCAATAATATCAAAAGAGGATGGGGTACAGCTCCGTTCAATTTCTATTGATTCAAACGATGGACTGTTTCAGGGCAATATTTCAGTTGTACTTGCAAGTACATCGATGCTGGAACAGTTGATAAAGAAATTAAAATCAGTCAAGGGAGTCAAAACAGTAGATAGACTGAACTAATTTATCTGGTTAGTGATTGGCGATTGGTAGCAGATGTATGATAAATTGTATTAAAAAACAAAACGTTATGTTGCTCATCTATGGAGTGGCAACACAACGTTTGAAAGATTGAATATGTATAATAACTTTCTAAAGTCTTTAATCCTTACTCTTCTAATTCAATCAACAGTTTTTGAACAAAATCTTTTTCCAAATCTTCAGTTCGAATTACAACTTCATCATATTGAATCAAGTTGATATTCATTACTATCTTGCCTGATTCTTTGTCATGTGATTGTTTTCCTAAAGCAAATTCTATAGTTTTTAATTTGCCACTTACATCAATTAATGGAGTATCGGTATAAAAAACACCTAAAACATTTCTGATAGGGAATGAAATTCTGCTATCATCCGAAACTGTGATAACTGTGCTCGTAAATGATGCATCAGGGAAATCATATCTAATCATGCGCATTGCGCGATCAATATTGCTCTTAGCGTAAATATTTGAAGCTATACTAATGAGAACTTTATACATAGTAGATTTAATTTAAAATGCAAATATATGTATCTTTTGTGTCAACTGCAACGATTTATATGGAAATCAGATTATCTTTGTGTGAAATCAATCTATATTAAAATGAAAAATATTAAATGCTTTGTATTGGTTCTATTAATACTATCATTTGGTGAGATATATGCCAATAATGATAATCCATTGATTTATAAGATAAATATCAGACAGAATATTGGTAGCAACACGTGGGTATATCTACAAAACGGACTGCACGAGGCACTAAATAAAAATTCTTCTTGTGTGCTAATCCATATGAATACTTATGGAGGATCAGTAGTGGAGGCAGACTCTATGAGAACTGCTATTTTGAATTATCCCCTTCCAGTATATGTATTTATAGATAATAATGCAGCTTCGGCGGGTGCACTTATTTCTATTGCATGCGATAGTATTTTTATGAGAAACAGTGCATCAATAGGAGCCGCCACGGTGGTGACTGGTGATGATGGATCTAAGGCACCTGACAAATATCAATCATATATGCGAGGTATTATGCGAGCTACGGCAGAGAGTCATGGTAAGAAACCAATTATTCAACAAAATGGAGATACAGTAATGGTGTGGCGAAGAAATCCGCTAATTGCAGAGGCTATGGTGGACGAGAGGATTGTGGTGAAGGGATACGCCGACTCTACTCAGATATTGACTCTTACGGCTTCGCAAGCTGTTGATTTGGGCTATTGTGATGGGGTGGCAGATAATATAAACCAGATAGCAATAGAATATCTTGGTTATAAAGATTATGATATCGTGGTTTACAACCCAACGTTTTATGACAAAATAAAAGCATTTCTTATGAATGGCTTTTTGCAAGCCTTTCTGATAATGTTTATAATAGGGGGCATATACTTTGAGCTTCAATCACCTGGCATAGGATTTCCTACTGCTATTGCCGTCACTGCAGCAATACTATATTTCACGCCTTTGTATCTTACTGGATATGCACAAAACTGGGAGGTATTAATATTTGTTTTGGGCTTGATTCTTATTGTATTTGAAATATTTGTAATTCCTGGTTTTGGATTTGTGGGTATATCGGGAATAGTGCTGGTGGTTGCCTCATTGATATTGTCGCTTATTGGCAACATTCATTTTGATTTTAGCACTATTTCATTCAAAGAGTTATATAGAGCAATGATGATTGTGACTGCTGGTTTGGGTGCTGGCATAGTGATAATAATATATGCTTCGAGCCGAATTGGCAAACCAGGAGTGTTTCAAAAAGTTGCACTTGTGGCAGATCAGGAAGGGTATGTTTCTGTGCCTTTGGAGCCAAAAAACCTTGTTGGAAAAACGGGGATTGCTGCTACCGTATTACGACCATCGGGCAAGGTGTTAATTGACGAGCAGTATTATGATGCTATTTCAATAAAAGGTTTTTTAGAAAAAGATGATACCGTTATTGTGAAACGATACGAGAACTTTCAATTATATGTGTTGAAAAAGAGCTAATCTATTTTTATATCATTGCTTTTAGTGTTTTGTAATCAGGTATGTCATCTACAAAATGATATGTCATATTATCATAATCCATTAAGCAACAATAGTGAGCTACGCCATTGGATACTATTAAATACTTCACTTTAAGTACAATATTATATCTCGCAATCTGGTCAAATACTTCTTGGGTAATTTCTATCTCGGGGTTTTTGTATTCACAGATTGCCAACGGCTTCAAGTTGTTATCATAAACCACTGTGTCACAACGCTTGGTGAGCGAGTTTAGCTTTATAGCAGTCTCATTAGCCATCAGGGTTGGAGGATAGCCCTTGTGGTTGATTAGGTAATTAACAAAGTTTTGTCGCACCCATTCTTCAGGTGTCAAGTATAAGTATTTTCGACGTAGAATATCAAATATTTCAAAGCTATCACCAGCTTTTCTGATTTTTGCTTCATATTTGGGTAGATTTAATGCCGACATATTGTATCTTTGTTTTGAAGAATTATTTGTGACCTACAAAAATAGATGAAATATGATAACTAAACAACAAATTGTAGAGAATTGGCTGCCAAGATATACTAAGCGCCCATTAGAAGAATTTTCAAAATATATTTTGTTGACAAACTTTCAAAAGTATGTCGAGATATTTGCGAATCACTTTAATTCTCCAATTTTGGGTTTGGATGCTAATATGCCCAGTTCGTCGGCAAACGGAATCACTATTATAAATTTTGGAATGGGGAGTGCTAATGCTGCTACCATAATGGACTTGCTGAGTGCAGTTTCTCCAACAGCTGTATTGTTTTTAGGAAAATGCGGAGGCTTAAAACCTCAAAACAATTTGGGGGATTATATACTGCCAATTGCTGCAATAAGAGGAGAAGGAACATCTAACGATTATCTACCCCCCGAGGTGCCATCGCTGCCTGCATTTAGTCTTTTACGCTCGGCTTCATCAAATATTAGAGATTTCGGAAGGGACTATTGGACAGGTACAGTATATACAACTAATCGGAGGGTATGGGAATATGACGATGATTTTAAGAAGTATCTGATAAAGCTTCGTGTAATGGCGGTGGATATGGAGACAGCTACTGTCTTCACATGTGGCTTTGCAAACCATATATCAACAGGGGCTCTGCTTTTAGTTACCGATCAGCCAATGATTTCGACTGGAGTAAAAACAGATAAAAGTGACAAAATTATTACTGAAACTTTTGTAGAGGAGCATGTCAAAATCGGCATAAAAACATTGACTACACTTATTAATAAAGGAACCACAGTAAAGCATCTAAGATTTGACTTTTAATTACACTTTATGGCTAAGAAAATTGCAACCTTTGATTCAATTAAACAAGATATTATAAATAGAAAATTTGCTCCCATATATTTACTTATGGGTGATGAGTCATATTTTATTGATCAGTTGACAGAATTATTGCTCAAAACAGTATTAACTGAAACAGAGAAAGACTTTAATCTATTGACATTTTATGGAATAGACTCGGATGTGAAAAACATTGTTGCCTCAGCTCGACGATTTCCATTAATGTCGGAATATCAGCTAATAGTAATAAAAGAGGCACAAAATCTATCCGAGATTGAAGTATTGGATTCATACGCAAGAAATCCATTGAGGAGCACCATTTTAATAATAAATTATAAGCATGGGCGTATAGACAAAAGGCGTGCATTGGTGAAAAGTATTGAAGATAAGGATGGAATTGTATTTGAATCAAAGAAACTGTATGAAAATCAGATCCCAGCCTTTATCAAAAGCTATTTCGCAAATAAAAATGTGCGTATTGACGATAAATCTGCACAAATGCTCACAGATTTCCTTGGAAATGATATTAGCAAATTAATCCAAGAATTAGAAAAACTAATCATATCATTGCCGAAAGGCAACAATACGATTACAGCTGAATTGATAGAGAAAAATGTAGGAATCAGCAAGGACTTTAATAATTTTGAATTACTCAAAGCAATTATTAGCAAGGATTATCTTTCGGCAAACAGAATTGCAATCTATTTTGACAAAAATCCAAAAGAAAATCCTACAATTGTAACTTTAGCGGTACTATTCAACTACTTCAGTACTCTATTGGAGTGCTTTTGGTTGCCTCAGAAGAATGAGCAGAGTGTGATGGCATTGTTAAATTTGAAGTCTTCATTTTTTGCACGAGACTATATGATGGGTTTGAGAAACTATAACGCAGCCAAAGTAATGGGTGTTATTTCTGATTTGAGAGTTTTTGATGCCAAAATTAAGGGTATAGGAAACGTATCAACTCCGTCAAGCGAACTACTTAAAGAGTTAATATATAGAATTATGCATTAAATATGTGGATACAATAATTAGTTCTAATCTCCTTCTAACCAATCTAATACTACTTTGCTTTTGGGGCTATCTTTGGGCATTAATACATTGATGATGTTGCCATGCTCATCAATTAGGTACTTTTGAAAGTTCCAAGTAACCTCTTGATCTGTAACACCATTTTTCTTCTTATTGGTTAGCCATTCATAAATGGGTGCTATATCGTCACCCTTTACACTAATTTTTTCCATTAATGGGAATGTAATAGAATAATTATTGGCGCAAAACTCCTTTATCTCTTCATTAGTACCTGGTTCTTGATTTTTAAAGTTGTTTGCTGGGAATCCGATAATCACAAATCCCTTATCCTTATACGAATCATATAAGTCTTGCAACTCTTCGTATTGAGGAGTAAATCCACACTTGGATGCAACATTCACTATCATTACTTTCTTATTCTTGAGCGATGACATATCGAACTCTTTACCATCAATATCAGTAACCTTGAAATTGTATAGGTTCATATGTGAAATATTTTGTGAATTTGCTATTGACATTATCGTGAATATATATAAAACAGCCACTATTATCTTCTTCATAAATTTTTGTATTTCAATTGCAATAATATATATGTAATATCTTACTAAATCATAATAAGTAATTATTAGAGAAATTTCTTCAACATAGATTTCGGAGCATAACTACTTGTGTATTAAACAAGTTATGTCAAAGTAAAGTTCACCAGAATCGAATAAAATATTTATTACAACAAGGTGGACTAAAAACAAACAATGTTGCAAAATTGAGTAATAAAAACAATTCATTTGATAGCGATAATTGGATTATTATAGCCATAAATTATAACTATACATTTGAATTGTGTAAATATAATAAGCAACATGCGCAATTAAATATACAATTGTATTGCATTGGTCAACATATGTATTAGTATAATTGTGTATATCAAATGTATATTATCATTGGCTCACAATTTACATATCTATATAGATGGACTTAACAGATATCTTAAATAAGTACATCTTCAACATATTAGTGTATATATAAGCGTGTTATAAAATATATTTAAAGCATATCTTTTATAGAATTGATTTTAAAATTTAAAATATGATTACAGTGTTAAAATAAAATTTAATCAGTGATATACTATGCTAATAATTAATGATTTACAAATAATATATAAAGTCTTGAGTAATTAATTATATCGAGTGATTACAATTCCACCGCAATTGGCGGAACATTTGTATATCTATTTGACTACAAATGTTCACGCATATGTAATCAGGCTTGATTTGCATATGTAAATTTTAATATGTACATTTGTATTGGATTTAAAGAGGTGTATATATATACAAAACAGCATTGTTACGACATGAAAGAGAGAATTAAACAAATAATCGATAGTGAAGATATTACTCCCGCAAAATTTGCAGATATGTTGCAGATTAATCGTGCTGTAATATCACATATTTTGAATGGACGCAACAATCCAAGTTTAGATGTTGCATCAAAAATATTATTAGAGATGCCATATATTGATCCAACCTGGTTGTTAAATGGTATAGGAGAAATGTATAAAGATGGATATGAAAAATCTCATCGAATAGATAAAGGTTTATTCAACGAGGAGCTTGATGGTAGTGCAGATGGTAATACAAATGATTTTAAAGCTAAGGAATCTATAGTTAACAAGGTATTTAATTCTGCCCATTCACCTAAAAATGAGCAGAATATATTGCAAAAAGGAGTTGTGAAAAAAATCAGGCAAATAATTATCTATTATGATGATAATACATTCGAGACCTTTGTGATGGACAAATAATGTCTTTGTATTATTTCTTTATTCTATCCTGATTGTGAGTAGCAAAATCTTTCCAACTTTTAAATTTTGTACCCCCTTCGGATTGGATTCCCTGCGATTGATAGAAGTGGCACAAAGCAGCTGCCACACCATCGGTTGCATCAAGCTGGGGAATCATATTTTCATCGGGTATCTTCAATATTTTCTGCAGCATATAAGCTACTTGCTCTTTAGCTGCACGTCCATTGCCAGTAATTGCCATTTTAATCTTTAAAGGTGCATATTCAAATATGGGTATATCTCTTGAGATTGCAGCAGCCATGGCAACACCTTGAGCTCTACCAAGCTTGAGCATACTTTGCACATTCTTTCCAAAAAAAGGAGCTTCAATTGCAAGCTCGTCAGGCAGATACTCTTCTATTAGTCCTAAAACTCTCGAATGTATTTTTGAAAGTCTTAGATAATGATCTTCATATTTATTGAGCTGGATAATTCCCATATTTTCAAGCTGGGGTTTATTATTTAGGATTTTAATAACACCATAGCCCATAATATGAGTACCTGGATCAATACCCATTATGATACGTTCTTTTATTATTTCATTATCTTTCATAGCTCAATTGGCTGCAATATAGTAGAGAATCCCAAAACCTTTTGTTGAAACTTTGACATTAGCAAAATATAAAGTTCTTTGCCAGTCTGTATGTTCCAAGCTTCTAATATCTCTATGTTTGCAACCTTAAATTCTAACGCATATGCGAGCCCCGCTTTTTCATCTACTGAATGTATTCTTGATAATCTTGGCTCAGAGATCATATTATTTTTGAGAGCTCTTGGTATATATTCTTTGCCAATGAAATCTAAAAACTGTTCGTCCAAAGCATTCTCTACACTAAATGTTGTATTATATATTATCATTACTTTTTTGTCTATGTATTATTTACTATTCGAATATCTTTGCAAATTTAAATAAAAACTGTATCTTTGCCAAGCAATATTAAAATGAATGGGGGATTAGCTCATCTGGCTAGAGCGTTTGACTGGCAGTCAAAAGGTGATCGGTTCGAGTCCGATATTCTCCACAATCTTAAACTGTAACTTACCACAAAATTGAAACACAATGAAGAGACAATTATGATTAGCATAGTTGTCTCTTTTAATTTTATGCCATTCTCGATGCTTAACTTAGGCGTAAACTTCATAGCGAAAATAGAACAACATAGCCTAACTCATATCAGAGTAAGATTGCTTAGGATTACTGCTCAGGTATTACTAAACGTTGAAAAGAAGAATGATGTAAATATATTTAGACCTTCGTCAAGTACTTAGCTGAATGATATAAAATTAGAATTAACACCAAAACACAACTCGGCGAATAGCTAAAAATTTATTTTTTACTTGGTAGGGTGTTGTTTGGATAATAGAAAAAATAAAAAGGGCTTGATTCATTGTTGCCATACCTTACAAAAATATTTTTTCACTAAAAATAGATGCTTTGCATGACGAAAAGTAGTGAATAATGGTTTTGTAAAGCGTGGCGGAAGCTAAAAAAAAGTGAATGATGGTTTTGTAAAGCATTGCGAGTACAAATAAAAAGTGAATAATGGTTTTGTAAGGTGTGGCGAGTAGTTGAAAGTTGTGAATAGTGGTTTTGTAAAGCATGGCGGGTGAGTAAAAATAGTGAATAGTGGTTTTGTAACCCTTGTCGCATCATTGAAACTTGTGAATGGTGGTTTTGTAAAGCGTGTTGGATAATAAAAAAAAGTGAATGGTGGTTTTGTAAGTTGTGTCGTATTTTGAAATTTATTTTTTGCCGTCTAAAACAAGTATTACGGATACGTGAAATTTATTTTTGGTGTAAAGCACATATAAGTTCAGTTATTTAAAAAATTGTGTCGCACCTACGACATATAATTTGAATACTCAAAAAAAATTATTGCTCTTGACAAGTAATCTGACGAGGGGTACAAAAATATTTATCCCAGCATCATCTAAACAGGGGACTATTCAGGGGATTATTCATCAGATTGTTTGTATTTCTCAAAATAATGATGTAATTTTGCACCTCAATTTGCCAACAGGCTAAAAAAGAAGTAGTGATGTTACTACTCGCCTAAGGTAATAACTAAATAGTTATTTTATAAATATGTACGTAATTGTAGATATCCAAGGTCAGCAATTCAAATTGCAACAAGACCAAAAAGTATTTGTTCACAGAATTGATGCTGAAGAAGGTAGCACTCTGGAATTTGAAAAAGTAATGCTCATCGATAATGATGGCAACATTCAAGTTGGTACGCCAGTTATTGACGGAGCCAAAGTTATAGTTGAAGTACTATCACACGTTAAAGGTGATAAAGTTCTTGTATTTAAAAAGAAAAGAAGAAAAGGTTACAGAAAATTAAACGGACATCGTCAACAATTTTCTCAAATCAGAGTTAAAGAAATTATTGCTTAATCATTTTAAAAATTAGAAGAAAATGGCACATAAGAAAGGTGTTGGTAGTTCAAAGAACGGTCGCGAATCGCATAGTAAACGATTAGGCGTGAAAATATTTGGTGGAGAAGTAGTAAAAGCAGGCAATATCATCGTACGCCAACGTGGCACAGCTCATCATCCTGGTGATAACGTGGGTATTGGCAAGGACCACACATTGTTTGCATTGACAGACGGTACTGTGGTATTCCGTAAGCGTCACAATAATCGCTCATTTGTATCTGTGCTTCCAAATGCTGAGGCATAGTATATTAAGAGTATAAGGATAATATCCATAGAATTATATTTTTTTAGTTTATAAAACAACCTGTCTTGTATTAGCCAGGTTGTTTTTTTATTTTATACAACCTAAATACATTGCTGAAATGATATTATCACCTCAAGATAAAGAGTTTATATTACAGAATGAAAAAGCAAGTGTTGCTGATATAGCATTAAGTTTAAGCAAAGGCGATATTGACAAAGAGAGGATTAATTTCCTATTGAATCAGATTGTCGGCAGACAATTATCAAAAAGAAAAATATTGAAATGGCACAAAAACGGAGAGATCATTTATCCGCCACATTTATCCGTTGAGCAAGCCTCTTCGGAAGATACTGCCAAGTTCAAAGCATCATTAATTAAAGATAATGACACTTCTTTTATAGATCTCACTGGTGGATTTGGGGTTGATTTTTCTTATTTTGCAGAGAAATTTAAAAGTGCAACATATATTGAGCAAAACAAGGAACTTTGTGAGATTGCCAAGCATAACTTTATTGCTTTAGGGCTAAATAATATCAACGTGGTTAATGGCAATTCTGAGGATTTTTTAGCGTCAATGTTGGATGTCGTTGATGTAATATACTTAGATCCTGCAAGAAGAGGCATTTTGGGAAATAGGGTCTTTAGAATAGAAGATTGCTCTCCAAATGTGATTGAGATTCAAGAGTTACTATTGAATAAATCATCTAAGATTATTATTAAATATTCTCCGATGTTAGACATTTCATCTGCTTTAAAAGTATTAGATCATGTATCAGATGTATATATTGTTTCTGTAGATAATGAATGCAAAGAGTTATTGTTTATCATTTCAAAGTCTGACCAACCTATATCATATAACGCCATTAATATCAGAAAAAACAATCATAAGGAAGAGTTTTCTTTTATTTATGAAAACGAATTGAGTCTTGACATTCCTTATACAGACACAATACTTAGATATCTATATGAGCCAAATGTATCAATCCTAAAAGCGGGTGCCTATAAGACAATTGCACAACGTTTTAATCTTAATAAATTACACCCTAATAGCCATCTGTACACATCTGATTTATTAATTGAAGATTTTCCTGGAAGACGATTCGAGGTTAAGCATTCTTTTCCACCAAATAAGAATAATCTAAAACAACATCTAAGCAAAATCAATAAAGCAAATATATCTATTAGAAACTACCCTATGAGCGTGGATGAAATAAGAAGCACTATGAAATTACACGATGGAGGGGACATCTATATATTTGCTACTACCATTCAATCAGGTAAAAAAGTATGGATTATTTGTGATAGAATATAAATAAAAACGGAGATAATCATTATTTATCTCCGTTACTTTAACAATATCTCGCAAATGCTTTTACAAATATTCTTTTAGCATTTTAGCCATATCAGTTTGTATCTTTTTAGCTTCATCAGCAGCCACAAAAGCAAAGTTCTCACTATTATCAGCATAAATAATGGCACGAGATGAGTTTACTAATAATCCACACTGTTTATTCATACCATACTTACACACATCCTCCAATGAACCACCTTGCGCACCTACACCTGGTACCAGAAGAAAGTAGTTAGGTGCAATTTTTCTAACATCTTCAAACAATCTACCTTGTGTAGCACCAATTACGTACATCATCTGATTTTCATTTGCCCACTTTTGAGAGGTTTTGATAACCTTCTCGAAAAGCTTTTCACCTTCAGCATCTTCAATAAATTGGAAATCATTAGAACCTTTATTGCTTGTCAATGCAAGCAGAATCACCCATTTGTTCTTATAATTAAAGAAAGGTGTAACACTATCTTCGCCCATGTAGGGTGCTACTGTTACTGCATCAACTTTAGCAGTTTCAAAGAAAGTACGTGCATACATTTCGCTTGTATTGCCAATGTCGCCACGTTTTGCATCTGCAATAATGAAAATTTCAGGATATCTTTGATTGATATATGCTACAGTCTTTTCAAAAGCCAACCATCCTTGCAAACCCAGACTTTCATAAAATGCCAAATTAGGCTTATATGCAACACAGTATTTTGCGGTTTTATCAATTATTTCTTTGTTAAAAGAATAAATAGGATCTTCTTTCTCCAATAGATATTCAGGGATTTTCTTTATATCTGTATCCAAACCAATACATAAGAAAGATTGTTTCTTTTGTATCTGTTCGAAAAGTTGTTCTTTTGTCATATTTGTGGTCTAATTAAATTTCTGCTTCC
The DNA here is from genome assembly GCA_964575445.1 of uncultured Proteiniphilum sp. GTDB lineage: Bacteria > Bacteroidota > Bacteroidia > Bacteroidales > Dysgonomonadaceae > Petrimonas. The sequence goes on from CAZNRT010000002.1 coordinate 37,213, forward strand.
TTCATCTTCTCTGCATTCTCAGTAATAATCAATTGATCAATTACACCTTGAATATCACCATCCATAAATGCAGACAAATTATATGATGTATAATTTATTCTATGGTCTGTAATACGTCCCTGAGGATAATTATAAGTACGTATTTTAGCGGATCTATCTCCTGTCGAAACCAATGTCTTTCTTCTTGAAGCAATGTCTCCAACACGCTTTGTCAATTCAATATCATAAAGTCTCGTTCTCAACACTTGCATTGCAGTCTCTCTATTTTGCATTTGCGAACGACCTGCCTGACATACTATCACAATACCAGTAGGCTTGTGAGTAAGCTGCACTTTTGTTTCTACTTTATTTACGTGCTGTCCACCAGCACCACTCGAACGGGCAGTCTGTATTTCAATATCTGCTGGGTTGATTTCAATATCAAATTCTTCTGCTTCAGGCAAAACAGCAACAGTTGCTGCTGAGGTATGAACACGTCCTTGTGTTTCGGTTTGAGGGACTCTCTGAACTCGATGCACTCCTGATTCATATTTCAGAGTACCATAGATATCATTACCAGATACCTTGAAAATAATTTCTTTAAAACCACCAGCTGTACCCTCTGTAAAACTTGTTATCTCGGTCTGCCAACCTTTATCCTCACAATATTTAGTGTACATTTTAAATAAGTCGCCAGCAAAAATTGAGGCTTCATCACCACCTGTTCCTCCACGAATCTCCATGATCACATTTTTTGAATCTTCTGGATCAGCTGGAATAAGCAGCAACTTAATTATTTCTTCAAGTTCAGGAATCTTATCAGAATTAATAGATAAATCTTCATTAGCTAACTGTCTTAAATCTGTATCATTTTCGTTGTCCAAGATATACTTTGCTTCTGCTACTGCATCGATTGCCTTTTTAAATTCATTTCTCGCATCGACAATCTTTTGCAAGTCTCTATATTCTTTGTTTAACTTTACAAATCGCTTCATATCACTAATAACTTCTGGATCAGTTATTAAAGTTCCTATTTCGTCGAATTTGGTAACTAAATGATTCAGCTTTTCTAATAATGAGTTTTCTGACATATTTTATTCTTTATAAATATCGTATTATTTTTTATTACGTGTTTAGTTGTATTCAAATATTCCAAACTCACTTTTAATTATTAGTTCCTTTTTATCTGATTTTTCAACTCGTCCCACAATCTGAGCATCCACATTAAATGATTGGGAAATATCAATTACAGATTGTGCATATTCTTTAGGCAAATAAACTTCCATTCTATGTCCCATATTGAATACTTTATACATCTCTTTCCAATCAGTATTTGATTGATTCTGAATGATATCAAACAGAGGTGGGATGGGGAACATATTATCTTTTACTACACGTAGATTATCATTTAAAAAATGCAATATCTTAGTTTGTGCACCACCAGAACAATGTACCATTCCATGAATTTTTGATCTCATCTCTTTTAAAATAACAGATATAATTGGGGCATAAGTACGAGTAGGGGATAATACTAATTTTCCTGCATCAATTCCCAATTTTTCAATTTGATCTGTTAGCTTAATATTCCCAGAATAAATCAATTCTGATGGTATTAAATTATCATAACTCTCTGGATACTTGTCAGCAAGATAATTATGGAATACATCATGTCGAGCTGATGTTAGACCATTACTACCCATACCGCCATTATATTCCTTTTCATAGGTAGCTTGCCCAGAAGAGGATAATCCAACAATAACATCACCTTCCTTAATATTATAGTTGTCAATAACATCATCTCGCTTCATTCTACAAGCAACCGTGCTATCAACAATTATTGTACGCACTATATCACCAACATCCGCCGTTTCACCACCTGTTGGATACACATTAACGCCAAGTGAGCTCAACTCTTCACAAAGTTCATTTGTACCATTTATTATAGCCGAAATTACATCACCAGGAATTAAATTCTTATTTCGTCCAATAGTAGAAGACAATAATATGTTGTCTGTAGCACCTACACAAAGCAAATCATCAATATTCATAATCAAAGCATCTTGTGCAATTCCTTTCCATACAGAAATATCTCCCGTTTCACGCCAATAAACATATGCTAAAGAAGACTTTGTTCCAGCACCGTCAGCATGCATAATATTGCAATATTCAGGATCACCCCCAAGAATATCTGGAATAATTTTACAAAATGCTTTTGGATACAACCCTTTATCAATATTTCTTATAGCATTATGGACGTCTTCTTTTGATGCTGAAACACCTCGTTGAATGTATCTTTGATTGTTATTCATAATAAATGAGTTTACTTATATTTGATAGTATGTAATATGTTTGATAGAATATGGATAGTGATTATTTTTAGTGCCTGTAGATATGTACCATAGTCTTATTATACAAAAATTATAATCCTATAAACGATACAAAAGTAATAAAAAAGACTTACATTTGAGTAAAATTTAAAGGTTATAATTTATATTATAATCACCATTATGTTTAATGACAACTGCTAAACAAAACTCTAATCAAAAAAAAGGCTTCTAATTTAAATTAGAAGCCTTTTTTTGATTAGAGCAAATTAGTATTTACAATCCTAATTGATCTTCTATCTCTTTTAGTTGAACTGATTTATCAACACCCATCATGCTTAAGTTGTAATATACATTTCTTAATTTCATAAGTGCACCATCAAGCTCTGTTTGGTCAGCTCCTCTTGATTTTAATGTATTTGTAAATTTCTCAAGAAATGGCAGTGAAATTTCATAAAGCTCAATTGTTTTCTTATCATTCTCAAGCTGTACTTTTCTATCAGAAATTGTTGCAGTAATTTCTTTTAGATCTTGTGCTTGCAGGATATAATTAACTGCCAATTGTTCAAGAGCTCTTTCACAATTAGGATCTTGTTCTAATGCTTTTCTATACTCTTGTTCAGCACCTTTAAAATCACCCTTTTCTGCTAATAAAGCACCCTTCACACTATTCAAATCGCATGAATTGGATGGGTCATTTTTAATTGCAGTGTCAAGATAAGCCATAGCTTTATCATTCTCACCGTTACGTATAAAAATGTTTATTAGATTTGGAATAAAATATTTACTTTTAGGGAATTTATCAGCACCCTCGTATAATGTTTCAACATATTTTACTGTATCTCCAAGTTGCATATACTCACTTGCCATTAATTCATAAATATCACTCTCTTGGAATGCGCTATTCGCAATAAATGGCTCTTTAGCAGCTCTCTTAAGCAATGACAATGCTCTTTTATGTTGCTCTCCTTGAATTGCTGTAATAATTGCATAATACTTAATTGTTTGATAAGTACTATCTAAAACAAAAGCATCTTTTACTCCCTCAAACATAGAAAGAGTTGGTATATCCCAGAATATTTCGAAAAAGTCTGTTGCTTTTGTGTAATCATGCTTCTCATTATAGAAGATACCGCCATTAATATAAAACTGATGATTAGCAATCAGCTTACCCTGAATCTCTTTTCTAAATCTATTTTTTACTTTACCTTTAGCATTGGGTATCTCACCTAATGAATCAGCCTTTACATATGGAGCATACGCCTCCAAAAGTCCATCATACATAGCTTGTTGGTTAGCTGATTTACCAAGCATTTCATTTGTTTTTTCATTATCAAATGCTTTGTCACCAATATCGCCATATAATTTCCATGTTTCGGCATCAGTTGCTGTTTCAGCATTTTCAACTGCTAATTTTATTAAGGTACGAGCCTCTTTAAGATCATTACTTCCAAGTGATCTTTTCGCATCTCGAACAACTGATTTTTGCGCAAAAACTGCAGTAGTGGCAAAAATAGTTACCATAGTAAGGGATAATAATTTTTTCATCACTCTCATTGTTATTTTTCTTTTTTTAAATTAATATTGTCGTGAAATTAACGATGTCTATTATTAATAGACTGTAAAGGTAGAAATAGTTTAAATATAACAGGACTATTCGTCAGAGTTTTCTTTAAGATTGTCGATATTTTCTATATTATCTGCAGATAAATCAATAATGTCTTCTTCGTCGTCTATTGAGTTTACTTTACACACAGAAGCTATCTCATCATTCCTTTTGTCCAAATTAATCAACCTTACACCTTGTGTGGCTCTACCCATAGTTCTTAGTTCAGCTATCTTGAGACGAATTGTAATTCCTGATTTATTGATTATCATCAAATCATTTTCATCGGTAACGCTTTTAATAGAAACGAGTTTTCCAGTTTTGTCTGTAACATTTAATGTTTTAACTCCCTTGCCACCTCTTCGGGTAATTCTATATACTGGCTCACCATCTTCATCATTTAGAAGAGTGCGCTTACCATATCCCTGCTCAGATACAACTAATATAGATTCAGGTGAATCAGAATCCATTGCTATCATTCCAATTACCAAATCATCATTTTCATCAATGGTCATACCTTTTACTCCACTTGCCGTACGCCCCATTGGTCTAACATCAGATTCATTAAATCTAACTGCTCTACCATTTCTATTAGCCATTATTATATCTTTATTCCCATCTGTAAGCCTTACAGCTACCACCTTGTCTTGATTTCTAAGACCAATGGCAATCACACCATTCTGACGTGGACGCGAATAAGCCTCTAATAATGTTTTCTTTACCATTCCCATCTCAGTAGCAAATACCAAGTAGTTTGAATTTATATAATCTACATCTTCTAATGTATTCACTCTAATGAATGCAGTTATATTATCGTCTGAATCAATATTCAATAGATTTTGAACAGCTCTTCCTCGAGAGACCTTTGTACCTTCAGGAATTTCAAAAACTCTCAACCAATAACATTTCCCTTTTTGAGTAAAGAAAATCATATAGTTGTGATTTGAAGCAGGATATATATATTCTACAAAATCTGCTTCTCTTGTTTGAGAGCCACGTGCCCCTACTCCACCCCTATTTTGAGATTTAAATTCGCTTAGTGGTGTCCTCTTGATATAACCCAAATGTGAAATCGTAATGATCATCTCATCATCAGAATAAAAATCTTCAGGATTCATCTCCTCTGAGGCAAACACAATCTCTGAACGGCGTTTATCTCCAAATCTTTCTCTAATCTCAATTAATTCATCCTTAATAATTTGCATTCTTAGGCTCTCGTCATTAAGAATACTATTTAAATGAGATATAAGCTTTTGTATTTCATCATATTCTCCACGTAATTTGTTCTGCTCGAGTCCTGTCAATTGTCTCAATCTCATTTCAACAATAGCGCGAGACTGAATTTCACTCAATTTAAAGCGCTCTATTAGCCCCTGAATAGCATCCTGAGGCGTAGATGAACCACGAATTATTGAAATAACCTCATCAATATTATCAGAAGCAATAATTAAACCTTCCAAAATATGAGCTCTTTCTTCTGCTTTGCGCAATTCAAACTTTGTTCTTCTAACAACAACTTCATGACGATGCTCTACAAAATATTCAATCATTTGTTTTAGATTAAGCATCATCGGACGCCCCTTCACTAAAGCAATATTGTTAACACTAAATGAGGATTGTAGCGCAGTAAATTTGTATAATGTATTAAGTACAACATTTGCATTTGCATCACGTTTCACATCTACAACAATACGCATTCCCTGACGGTCAGACTCATCATTGATATTTGAAATACCCTCTATTTTTTTATCGGAAACTAAGTCGGCAATGGTTTTTATCAAATCAGCTTTGTTCACGAGGTATGGTATCTCTGAAATTATAATCTGATCTCGATTTTTGTCAGTTTCAATTTCTGCTCTACCTCTCATTACAATACGCCCTCTTCCTGTTTCGAATGCTTCTTGTACGCCCTTATATCCATAAATATATCCACCAGTTGGAAAATCGGGAGCTTTCACAAAATGCATCAATTCCTCAATTGTAACATCGTTATTATCAATGTATGCAATTATTCCATCAATAGTTTCGGACAAGTTGTGAGGTGCCATATTAGTAGCCATACCCACCGCAATACCAGACGCACCATTAATTAATAGGTTTGGTATTCGTGTAGGAAGCACTGTAGGCTCTTGAAGTGTATCGTCAAAGTTCAGTTGAAAATCTACAGTATCTTTTTCGATATCGCGGAGCATTTCTTCAGACAGTTTATTCAAACGGGCTTCGGTATAACGCATAGCCGCTGGACTATCACCATCCACACTCCCCATATTCCCTTGTCCATCTATAAGGGTATATCTCATACTCCATGTTTGCGCTAAACGCACCATAGCATTATAAACTGAATAATCTCCATGTGGGTGAAACTTACCCAACACCTCACCGACAATTCTTGCTGACTTTTTATGAGGCTTATCCGAATAGTTACCTAATTCAGACATACCAAATAGAATACGTCTATGAACTGGCTTAAAACCGTCTCTAACGTCTGGCAAAGCACGTGATACAATAACGGACATCGAATAATCGATATACGCTGATTTCATCTCATCTTCAATGTTAATCTTAATGACTCTGTCTTCTTGGTCAATCATATTTTTATGTGATTAATTTGCTTTATTATATATTTATAAATCATTGATTTTCATGATAATAAATATTTGCAGTATATGTATTTAAAATATCACACTAAGATACTGCTATTTCATGATTTAACAAAAATAATTCACTATTTTCTATTTTCATTTAATCTTTTTTCAACAATCAAACGTGGAGATGTTTTAAACTAAAAACCCGAAGAAATTTTAATCTCTTCGGGCTTTAATATAATAGTTAGTGAATATACTTATTATTCATTCCTACCATGACAACTCTTATATTTCTTTCCACTTCCACAAGGACACGGTTCATTTCTACCAACCTTCTTCTCAACACGAATAGGTGCTAATTTACGTTCCGCTTGTTTCGGAGAGCCGTCACTATTTGATCTATTCTCCAACTCATCTTTTTGAGTTTTATATTTACTATAGTCAGTCTTCTGTTCTGGAGCAGCTTGTTTTACATTCTGAGGATCTTGTATAGGTATCTGTCCTCTCATCAAAACCGAAACAGCTTTTGAATTGACATCATTAACCATCAACTTAAACAGACTGAATGACTCAAGTTTATATATTAGTAATGGATCTTTTTGTTCATAACTGGCATTCTGAACCGATTGACGCAAATCGTCCATTTCTCTCAAGTGATCTTTCCAATTCTCATCAATAGTATGTAGAAGAATGGATTTCTCAAAGGCTTTCACTAATTCTTTCGAACCCGACTCATAAGCATCTTTTAGGTTAGTCGAAATATTATATACTTTTTTACCATCAGTAATAGGAATTAGAATATTTTCATAAAGTGCACCTTGTTTTTCATACACATCTTTAATCACAGGATGTGCAATTTCTGCGAGTCTATCTGTTTTACGCTTGAAGGCAGCAATAGCACTTTCAATCACTCTATCTGATTGAACTTCCAATTTCATATCCTTCATTTCTTCTTCTGAGAAAGGGACATCTAAAGCCATCACTCGATAGAGATCTATTTTCATACTTTCAAAATTGCTTTCGTTCTCTTCCACAATTTCTTTTGCTGCATCTTTTATAATATTTGCAACATCATTCTCTATTCTTTCACCAATAAGAGCATTTCTACGACGTTTATATATTACTTCACGTTGAGAATTCATCACGTCATCATATTCCAACAGACGCTTTCTAATCCCAAAGTTATTTTCTTCAACTTTCTTCTGTGCTCTTTCCACTGACTTATTGAGCATATCATGCTCTAATACATCACCTTCTTTAAAGCCCATTCTATCCATCAGACTGGCTATTTTCTCAGTTGCGAACAAGCGCATTAAATCATCTTCAAGAGAAACAAAGAATACTGAAGAGCCAGGATCACCCTGACGACCAGCACGCCCCCTTAACTGCCTATCGACACGACGGCTTTCATGTCGTTCGGTACCAATAATTGCTAATCCCCCAGCATCTTTCACTGCCTTGCTAAGCTTAATATCAGTACCACGCCCCGCCATATTTGTTGCAATAGTCACCATTCCTTCTTGTCCTGCGTTAGCTACTACCTCTGCCTCTCGTTGGTGTAATTTAGCATTCAGCACATTGTGTTTAATCTTTCTCAAGGTGAGCATGCGACCAAGAAGCTCTGATATTTCAACCGAAGTGGTACCCACTAATACAGGACGACCTTTAGAGATATAGCTTTCCACCTCGTCGATTACAGCAGTATATTTCTCTCTTTTTGTTTTATATATACGGTCATTCATATCATTTCTCACAATTGGTCTATTTGTGGGTATTACCACAACATCCAATTTGTAAATATCCCAAAGCTCTCCAGCCTCAGTTTCAGCCGTACCTGTCATACCCGATAGCTTATTATACATCCTGAAATAGTTCTGAAGTGTAATTGTTGCAAAAGTTTGAGTGGCAGCTTCCACTTTCACATATTCTTTTGCTTCAATTGCCTGATGCAGACCGTCAGAATATCTACGACCTTCCATAATACGACCAGTCTGCTCATCTACAATTTTCACCTTATTATCAATAACTACGTACTCATCATCTTTTTCAAAAAGAGTATAAGCCTTCAACAATTGATTTACTGTATGAACGCGCTCAGATTTTATTGCATAATTCTGTAGAAATTCATCTTTTGCATTAGATTTCTCTTCGTCTGACATATCCATATTCTCCAACTCTGCAAGTTGTCCTGCAACATCTGGCAATACAAAGAAGTGTGGATCATCTGAATTTCCTGTCAGTGCATCAATACCCTTATCAGTCAATTCAATGCTATTATGCTTTTCATCAATCACAAAGAACAAAGGATCTGTAGCAACATGCATGTTCCTTGATTGCTCTTGCATATAAAATTCTTCAGTCTTCAACAAGGCAGCCTTCACACCCTGCTCACTCAAGTATTTTATAAGAGGTTTATATTTAGGCATTCCTTTATATGATCTAAACAAAAGCAACATTCCTTCCTCTTGTTCTTTTTTATCTTCAGAAGCCATCTTAGTTCGCGCATCAGCAAGGAGTCTTGTTGTGAAATCCCTCTGCATTTTCACCAATTGCTCAACTTTGGGTCTAAAAACATCAAACAGTTGGTCATCACCTTTCGGCACTGGACCCGATATAATCAATGGAGTTCGCGCATCATCAATCAATACAGAGTCAACCTCGTCAACAATAGCAAAATTATGAATCCTTTGAACTAAATCTTTAGGCGAGATTGCCATATTATCACGTAGGTAATCAAACCCAAATTCATTATTGGTGCCAAATGTAATGTCTGCCTCATAAGCTTTACGCCTTGCATCTGAGTTGGGTTGATGTTTATCAATACAATCAACAGATAGACCATGAAACATATACATAGGTCCCATCCATTCCGAGTCACGTTTTGATAAGTAATCGTTAACAGTAACCACGTGTACTCCTCTATGGCTAAGTGCATTTAAGAATACAGGAAGTGTAGCTACCAAAGTTTTACCTTCACCAGTTGCCATTTCCGCAATCTTACCTTGATGAAGAACCACACCACCAAAAAGCTGCACATCATAGTGAATCATCTCCCACACTATTTCGTTACCACCAGCTATCCATCGGTTCTTGTATATAGCTTTGTCTCCTTCGATCTGAACAAAATCATGAGAAGCTGCCAAGTCTTTATCAAAATCTGATGCAGTTACAACCACATTCTCATTTTCTGTGAATCTTTTTGCAGTTTCCTTTACAATCGAAAAAGCTTCAGGTAAAACATCTTCAAGAACCTGCTCTAATTTTGAGGTTATACCCTCTTCGATCTTATCAATTTCTTTCCACACCGATTCTCTTTTTTCCATATCGATGCTATTGATATTGCTCTTTAGCTCACTAATTTTAGCCTTATCCTCTTTGATAAAATCATGAATTCTGCTTTCAAGTTCTTTTGTTTTAGCTCGCAGCTCATCATTTGAAAGTTTTTCAATTGCAGGATATGCCTCTTTTATCCTATTTACAATAGGGTTTATATTGTTTAAATCCCGTTGGGCTTTGTTGCCAAATATCTTACTTATAAATTTATTGAATCCCATATTATAGTCTTGTTTATTTTCTAATTTAAAAAAATCTGTTGATGTAATACTCAAAATAGCTCTCTCAAAATTAATGCCCGAGCAGCATTAGGAGCTCTAATTCTCAATCTATGAGCAACACTTGGTGCTATTTCTGTCGCATCTATAACTCTATTTATTTTTTGAGATTGAATATTATTCCCATAAAATATGATAGGTGATACTATTGCATTTTGTCTTATTCTATAATTATTTTCAGTATGCTCATCCTCATATTTAATGCACCATCCTGGTTGCAACTCAAGATACAAATCTCCAGAAATTCCCTTAAAATATCCATTTCTATAAAACTGCACGTTCTGATTGTAGGCTCCATGAAGCATCTGATGTGACGTTACCACATCTTGTATGCCTGCGGATTGAACCAAAAACTCAGCAGCCTTTTGTTGCAGTTCCACAAAATTGATTTTTTTGTCTTCTATCAATTTTCTATTAAAAAATATCTGTTGATTATAGTATCTACTAATCCACTGTTCGCGTCCATAGATTGCCATCAGATACATATTTAACAACGCAGCACTTCTTTCAGGATAAAAGTCACCTCCTGCAGAGATATAATTTTCAGGAAAAAACTCTTGTTCATTAAAGTATCCAGTAGAAACAACAAATATTAATGCGTTATTTAATCCAATACTCTCATCTATTATATCCAACAAGTCGGCAATATCTTTGTCTAATCGATGATATATATCCTGTATCTCTACCGAATAGTTTTTATCTAAAGACCTCTCATAAGGACCCGCATAAAAAGTAAGAGCTAAGAAATCAGGATTCTCCCTTTTTCCTAAATTATTAAATTTCAATACTTTTTCAGCAATATTTCTCACTTCACTATTCACGAATGGAGACTGCTTTAGCAGCTTAATGCCATGTTTCTTGTCAGCACCAAAATGATGTTGAAAGTTATATATATTCTGTGTGTATGGAAAGGCATGATAATTAGAAACATCAATTTCTGGTTTCCAATATATAGAACTTACCCTTTTAGACAAAGACTCCTGAGTTTTGTTATATTGGTCAACTAATGATCTTTGAGTTTTATAGAAAGATGTGGTAGCCCAATTTCCTGTCATATTATCTACCCAATATGCGGCAGTTGCTGCATGTCCACCCGTGCTCAATGCTTGGGATTCTTCAGGCGCAAAAGCAAAAACATCAGACTGTCCATTTGATGCAATTTTTAATTCATCAGTAATTGTGGATACTCTAACCGCTAAAGGAGAATAGTGCTCTCCAGTGAAAACACCTGGATAATAATCATCTTTAAATGAAGATACCTCAATATTCTCATTATGACTCAACTTCTTCTCTCCCACTATCCCATGATAAGCAGGATTTGAACCTGTGTATATTGTAGCTATTGCCGAGGCACGATCAACATTGGGAAAGTTAAATTTCATATCTGAATATACCAATCCTCCATTTATCAATCTCTTGAATCCCTTTTCGCCAAAGGTATGTTGAAATAACTCCAAATAGTCACCTCTTAATTGATCAATAGTAATTCCAACCACTAATTTTGGTGGTACATGAGCCTCCCCTGCTATTGCGGAAGCTATAGAGAATAGTGCTAAGAGCGAAGATAATATTTTTAACATTGAATTTATGTACTGTTTGTCTTTATTATTTGCAAAAATCGTGCTAAACATTAGCTCCCCACCCTGCTTTTACATATTTTGAAGATGTATATTGATTCTTATTCATATTTTTTCTTCTTTGCATGAGGATATGAGTTCCCGATCTAAGCAACAAGCTTATTGAAAACGGAATAGTTGCAAATGGAAGACTCTGTGGTAGCATCCACCATAACAACAGGAATAGCGTTAAGGCTACAAAGTTAATAAAATGATATATATATACCACATTTTTCATGGGATTTAGCCAAACAAATAGAGGTACTATCAATGCAAAGATGTTCATCCACACAAAATTCCAGTTCGAATCGGTAGCTGGGTGCTCAGAAAAGAATGTTAGAAAAAAAATAATTGCGCCCCCTACTCCAATAACACCAAAAAGAATGGAGTCATAAATTTTTAGAGCCAAAGTATAGCTTAAGTTTTTTGTTTGAAAAACTAAAATCAATAGTGTTATCAATATTAGTGCGAATGCTATGGGTATAGGAGATGCAATATGCCATTCGCTAATATACTTATCCTCGCTGCTTTTCTCCACAATCACTTGTTCTATTTTCACAACAGGCTGAACCACAGAATCATTCTTAGCAACAGTAGTATATTCGAGCGCATTCATTAGATATACTGGCAGAAACATTTTCTGTCTAAGTGTTATTGGCTTATCGGCATCACTGCCAATTATCAAATCAATACCAAATTGTATCCATGGGTAGAATTTCACACACTCATGAATCAAATCTCTATAAGTCTGTACATTATTATCTTCAGGATAACTTAGCTTTCCTTCCACAAATGTTTCAATTAAATCACGAGGTCGTGTTACGCAGTTATCATAAAAGTAATTATATCTGTATTTCCTATTTTCGGGCAATTGATTTATGTACAATGCCTCCCACATTTTTTGTTTTTCATCTCGAGTCATATTCAACTCTTGTTCCACCACCTCTACGCCCTTTACTTTATAGTCTTCAATAAATTGCTCCAAGCTCTGAACACCCAAAACATAATCAGTCTTACCTCTAATAAAATTATACATGAAATGGGGTTTCGATTGATCAAAAAAGCCATAATTAAAAACACCCTCTACTCCCGTAGAGTCGTCCTCTACAAAGATAGCAGTATGTCCAAATAAAGCATACGAAGCCCCCGACCAAGGCGAAGTTGTCATTAAGCTAATCTTTGCATTGTCGCTCAATTGCACTTGAGCACCAATTGTTGTAGCAAAAGATAACAAAAAAAGAGAGATTGATATAATTAGTGGTTTTAGCATTTTAGTCGTTTCTATTTATATTGTGATACAAATATATTAATTATTTTTCATTTGTTCTGTTTTCATCTTTCGCTCATCTTCCAATATCTTATCTAATTGTGATCACGAAATAGAAACCTTTCTTGATGTTTTCTTTTTGATAACCATAGTTATTACGGTGGCTGCAACAAATGGAAATGTCAACTGAGTGAGACCTGAAACAAACATTCCAATAGCAATTACTAATGAAAGAATCACAGATACAATAGACCATACTACACCTGTCGTATTTTTATTGGCAAATACTATAGCACATAACACAGCATTATAACTAAAAAGCCCATAAAACACCAAATCGGTTGGCATTGACAATGTCAGAGCTATAACACCTGACAAAATCGACCCCACAAGCGCATAAATTGATGCAATAGGTGAGTTTATCATGATTCCAACAAAGAAGATAACGCCCACAATCAATTTTTCTTGAAATATTACCTGTCCGATTCCTCTAAAAGCAAATGTATATCCCTCTGTTATTGCCTCATTATTGTTCAACAAGTGTGAAGGAGCTATCGGGTATAAGTTATTAATCAGATAGAGAATACCCCATGTCACCAACACAAATGGAAATGTAAATGCTGGTATCTTTTTCACAATAAAATAATGCTGCAACATTGCTGCAAGCATTGAACCAATAATTATAATCACCCAAACCAACACTTGTGGCTCATAGAATAAAGTTAGTGCCACACCCACCAAGGCTGCACTAAAACCATACAACCCTGCATCAATCTCTTTTCTATCGTATTTAAGCAAAACAGCTATTAAGTTACCACTAACAACCGACACAACTGTAGCAATTGCCATTGTGTATGATCCTATTGATATCCCAATCAAAAACAGCAAACCAGTTATAGAGTTTTCTTGCAACATGATTTGCCCTATCCCCTTCAGCAGAACTGAAATATAGGGCATTCTTTCTGAAATGTATAAATTGATTCTACTTGATATTGTATGCATTATTTGTAAAATTATTATTTATCAATATTTCTTTCTGGCCATGTCTATTCTTAGGAATATAAACAATAGTATTGTGAAAGCTAAAATTGAAGAACCACCATAACTAAAGAAAGGAAGTGGAATACCTATAACAGGCATAATACCGATAACCATTCCAATATTAACCAACAAGTGAAATAGTATGATACTGACCACCCCATATCCATACACTCTACCGAAAGAATTAACCTGACGTTCGGCCATAAACGTCAGTCTTACAATGAATATTGCAAACAGAATAAGAGTGAGCACGGAGCCCACAAATCCCCATTCTTCACCTATTGTGCAAAAAATAAAATCTGTATCTTGTTCGGGTACGTATTTAAGCTTAGTTTGGGTGCCATTCAAATAGCCTTTGCCCATCATTCCTCCTGAGCCAATAGCTATTTTTGACTGCCCCACGTGATATCCTGAGCCCTGCAAGTCTTGCTCCATACCGAGTGTAACCCTTATACGCATCTGTTGGTGTGGCTGCATCAAATCTTTAAATACATATTCACTTGATTCTACAAAAGCAAACGAACCGGCAACAAATAAAAGGATATACAAATATGTTCTCTTCCTATATCTAACAAGAAGATACAACAGATATAGTGAAACAGCACTTAGCGCAATTATTGCCATCAAGCCAACATTTACATTGATATCTATTTTATGCATAATAAATCCAATACCAGATATCAATAGCATAATCGATATCATAATAATGGGAACATCACGTCGCTTTAAATAATTTCTGACAAGCAATGCGGCAAAAATAATAATCAATACGACTGTAGCAACTTCACCAAGTGATAGCATTCCCAATTCAGTTTCCGAAAACTTTATGGTAAGTATAAAATAGATTATGAAAGATACGCCCATAAACAAGAACCCACCAGGCAACCCCTCTCTATATAATACGAATATTAGACTCAAGTAAACCAATGCCGTTCCAGTCTCACTCTGCAAAATCACTAATAGAGTAGGCAACAAAATTACTGCTGCCACCATTATTAAGTTTCTGTACTCCATGAGTTTAAAGTTGTATATACTAAATATCTTTGCCAACATCAATACATTAACAAACTTCATAAACTCAGCTGGCTGCACTCTCACACTACCTATCACTAACCACGAACGTGACCCTTTGATATCTGGTGCTATGAAGCATGTCAACAACAATACTCCTATACCTATTATATAAAATAGAAAAGCATTATTTTCGAAAAACGAAATATCAATTTTGAGAATTGTAAATGCCACAATCAATGAAATACCTATCCAAACAAGCTGCATACCAGCACGTCCAGACAGATCAAACATACTTACAGAAGTCTCAAGGTCAAAGCTTGCAGCATATATATTAAACCACCCTAAAACAACAAATAGCAGGTACATTATTACAATGTACCAGTCCACATGTCCTTTATCCTTAGATGAATTATTAATTCTATACATCTTTCTTTTAGGCTACTTTTTTTATTCAACGTTGCTCACGGTCAAGCTCTTCTCCATATTCTTTTTATATATGAAAGGTAAGATTACTCGCTCGGCAAGTGATTGCTCAAGATATTTGTCCTGCTCCATTATATCCCCCATCAAATATTTCTGCAACATCAATCTGGCTATTGGCACAGCATTCGTCGCACCAAAACCACCATTTTCCACTATCACGGCTATTGCCACTTTAGGATTATCTTTTGGTGCAAAGCCAATAAATAACGAGTGGTCGGCACCATGTGGGTTTTCAGCTGTTCCTGTTTTTCCACACACTGTCAAATGGGGTTCCATATTTACTCTCCTACAAGTACCATTAGTTACTGCGTCCGCCATTCCAGCAACAGTAAGCTCATAATGAGCTCTATCAATTCCTGATTCTCTTCTCTTAGAATATAATGTGTCCAATGGTGCACCTTTTCTTTCCTTCACCACATGAGGCTTATAGTAAAATCCCCGATTGGCAATAAGAGCCGAAAAGTTGGCAAGTTGAATTGGAGTTGCCAATATTTCTCCTTGCCCAATAGCAATTGAAATAATATTATGGGCATTCCATTTTTCTGTCTTAAAGGAGTTCGAGTAATATTTACTATTTGGTATAAACCCTCTTTTTTCTGAAGGCAAATCCACATCCAATTTATATCCAAAGCCCATATTTACCATATGATCTTTCCACACTTCAAATGCGTCTATGTTGCTTGCATATTTTGTCCGATTACTTATCATAGCATTCAATCCATAACAAAAAAACGCATTACATGATGTGGCTAATGATGGTTGAAGATTCAAAGGCGATGGATGCCCATGGCATCTTGGTCTCCCCCCCAATGGTGGATATCCACCATAACAACTATATCTTGTGTCTGGACTAATGATCCCTTCTTGCAGAAAAATCAAACCCTGCGATGGTTTGAATGTTGAACCTGGCGGATACAATCCTGATGTTGCTCTGTTAATCAACGGTTTGTAAGGATCTCTCTCAAGTAGTAGATAGTTTTTGCTAAAGTTCTTGCCAGTTAGCAAAGATGGGTCGTAAGATGGTGCTGCCACCATACATAGTATTTCTCCCGTTTCGGGCTCAATCATAATTATTGACCCAATTTTATTCTGCATGAGATATTCGCCATATGCCTGCAAGTCTATATCAACAGAAAGAGTAAGATCACGACCCGAAATGGGTTGCTTATCATGTTCCCCATCTTTATATTTGCCCTGCACTCGCCCATGTGCATCTCGCAACAATACTTCTACTCCTTTTTCTCCTCTCAGGTCTTCTTCATGCGAAAGCTCAATTCCCGATTTTCCAACATAATCGCCTCTCACATAATATGGGTCGGCTGCCATCTTGTTTTTATCGACCTCTGCCACATATCCCAAAATCAATCCCATATTGGGATATTTATATTGTCGCTCAGTTCTGTTTTGAATATATATGCCTGGAAACTTGTAAAGCTTTTCTTGCAACAAGCCATACTCCTCAATATCGAGTTGGGTTTTAAATATTTGAGGTGTATATGACGAGTATCCAGGATTTCTTCTCCTATCTTTCATATCAGCATCAAGCTGCAAAAAGGTTGGAATATCAATGTTAAGGGTGTTACAAAAATCAAGTGTATCAAAATCGCCCATTTCTCTCACCACCATCATTACATCATAGGTGGGCTTGTTATATACGATCAACTTCCCAAGCCTATCATATATTGATCCTCGAGCTGGATAAAGAGTTTTGCTATAAAAGGCGTTACTATCAGCATATTTTCTATACTCTGGGCTCAGTATTTGCAATTTAAACAATTGGATAGAATAAACCACAATAATCATTGCCACAATGGCAATAATTACATATTTTCTATTTCCATATTTATTTTTCTCGTTAGCCAATTATACGTCCCTTTCTATAAAAAAGTGAGTCTATAGATAGTAAAAGAATTGTAGTTAACAAAACGGAGGAACCGATTCTAATAACTGTTTTAGTTATATCAAATAATGTTAGAGCATCGATTAGGAAAAGCAATGTGTGATGAAGCAGCACCATTGTCAAAGTATATTTTATGAAAGCCCCAGCATTGCCTCTTATGCTTGGTACAATAATATCCAATTCATTCTTGGGATAAAATAGAGGTGCAATTATCACTCTCAGAGTAGCAACAATAGTAATTGCTGCTGCATTAACACCTGGCGTATTGAGAAAGATATCAATAATTAATCCCATCAAGAATGATAATAATATCACATAAAATCTATTCCTGCCAAAGGGTAGTTTAATTACAAAATAAACATAGATAAGTGGAGAAGCAACACCAAACAATGTTACATGATTGAAAACAAGAACCTGCAACAGCACCAATAAGACAAACAAAAAAATCTCTCTAAAAACATCTACTACTCTCATATCAATTAATAGATTTTTCTAAATTGTTTTTCTCTTCAAAGTTCTTATCCTCAATGATCAATACACCCATCAAAGAATGAAAATCAGTAGCAAGATTTATATTCAGATTATTGAAGTTATCATCCTTCGATTGTGCCTTGTCTTTTATATATCCAATCACAATATCTTTTGGGAATATTCGAGAGAAGCTTGTCACAACAGTATCGCCCAATTCAAACACCTCATGTTTGGGGAGTTCGCCAATTTGTGCAATGCTCAGATCCTTTCCGTCCCAAGAAATTGAGCCCGAATTTTCTGAGTTCTTTAGCTTTGCACTCAACCTGAATTTTGGATTAATAATAGGAATAATTACCGAATAGTTTTTTGATACAGTAAGCACCACCCCCACCACTCCGTTATTAGATACCACTCCCATATCAGACTTTACACCGTGTGCAGATCCTTTGTTGACAGTAATAAAATTATTATTTCCCGAGAAGCTCACATTCGTTACTTCAGCAGGAATAAAATTGAACTGAGAACTCATATCAACTGAGTCTTTCAAAAAGGCATTAGTACTTAGAGTATCTAATTTTATATCATCAATATACGCTTTTAGAGAAGTCAATTCCCTCTCCAAATAGGCGTTATGTTCCAAAAGCTGTTTATTGTTTTGTTTGAGATGCATGAATGAGTTCACCTCGCTCGAAACATCAAACACCAAGCCCGCAGCATGATTTGCAGAGCTCAAATATATGCTTCTTTGAAATGAGTTGTGGGTAAATACAAGATAGAAGCTGATAACAATTAATAAAATTGCTACCAGCCATGAACTATTTCTTATAATGAATTGGAAAAGATTCCTCATACCAATAATTACCCATAAGCTTGAATTATCTCATAAAACATGAGACAAAACGACTTACTTATCTCATCAAGAAAGTAAACTTATCAATATTTTTTAGAGCAATACCAGTTCCTTTAGCTACCACATGCAATGGATCGTCCACTACTTTAAATGGAATACCAATCTTATCGGTTAGACGCTTTGCCAATCCTCTCAAGTGAGCACCACCACCTGTCAAATAAATACCATTGCGCACAATATCTGCATATAGCTCTGGTGGCGTCTGCTCCAAAGCACTCAACACGGCCGAGTCAATCTTTGATATTGACTTCTCAAGGCAATGTGCAATCTCTTGATACGATATTGGCACATCCATCGGAAGCGAAGTCATACGGTTAGGACCATGAACAACGAAATCTTCAGGCGGATTATCAAGTTCTGTTAGCACCGAACCAACATTTATCTTGATTTGTTCCGCAGTTCTTTCTCCCACTTTCATACTATGTTGGCGACTCATATAGTCCATAATATCCTCAGTAAGATCATCACCTGCAATCTTTATCGATTTGTTGGAAACAATACCACCAAGCGAAATCACAGCAATCTCTGTAGTTCCACCACCTATATCCACTATCATATTTCCTTCAGGTATCTCCACATCTAAGCCAATGCCCAGCGCAGCAGCCATAGGCTCAAACAGCATATACACATCACGTCCACCAGCATGCTCAGCAGAGTCACGAACCGCTCTTATTTCTACTTCCGTGCTGCCCGATGGGATACATATTACTACACGAAGAGATGGAGAAAACAACCCACCTCTATTTTTGGTTGCCATTTTAATCATACCCCTAATCATCTGCTCTGCAGCATTAAAATCTGCTATCACGCCATCTCTCAAGGGTCTTACGGTAATAATATTTTCGTGCGTCTTTCCGTGCATCTGTCTTGCCTTCTCTCCAAGAGCAAGCATCTTGTCGGTCTTTCTATCTAAAGCCACAATAGATGGTTCATCCAAAAGGATTTTACCATTATTGCCCACTATTATTGAATTGGCGGTACCAAGGTCCATAGCCAATTCTTGCGTAAATGAAAATAACCTCATATTCTTATCTTTATGCTTGTAACTATTCTTATTATTAGTGCTTAAAGTGTCTAACACCTGTAGTCACCATCGACATATTATTGTTGTTACAATAATCAATAGACTCCTGATCTTTTATGGAGCCCCCAGGTTGTATTACCGCAGTAATTCCTGCTTTCCCAGCAATCTCAACTGAGTCGGGAAATGGGAAAAATGCATCTGATGCCATTACAGCACCATTCAAGTCAAAGTTGAAAGTATTAGCTTTTTCAATAGCTTGTTTCAATGCATCCACTCTCGATGTCTGCCCCGTTCCACTTGCTATCAACTGTTTGTTTTTAGCCAACACAATAGCGTTAGACTTTGTGTGTTTCACCAAAATATTTGCGAACAACAAGTCATCTATCTCGCTTTCCGATGCTGATTTAGAAGTCACTTGTTTTATATCCTCTTTGGTTTCCACGTTTTTATCCTTATCTTGCACCAACACGCCGTTAAGCAACGAACGGTATTGAGTGCTATTTAGTGCCTTCACATCAGCTTTTTGTTTCAAGATAATTCTATTTTTCTTTTCGAATAGGATACTAAGAGCCTCTTTTGTGTATTCTGGAGCAATCAATACCTCAAAGAATATCTCACTAATAGCCTTTGCGGCACCCTCATCCACCTTTCTGTTAGTAACTACTATCCCTCCGAAAGCCGAAATTGGGTCAGCTGCCAATGCAGCATCCCAAGCCTCTTTCACAGTTGGTCGGCAAGCCATGCCGCAAGCATTATTGTGCTTCAATATTGCCAAAGCTGTTTCATCAAAATCACTGATTAGCGAAACTGCCGCATCAATATCCAATAAGTTGTTGTAAGAGATCTCCTTTCCATGAAGTTGTTCAAACATTTCATTGAAGTCTCCATAAAAGTTACCTTGTTGATGTGGATTTTCTCCATATCTCAATTCTTTTTTGTCATCAGCCACAACTCTCAATGACGAGCTGTTGTCGCCATCAAAATAATTAAATATTGCAGAATCATAAGCTGAAGAAACAGCAAAAGCATCTTTCGCAAAATCTCGCCTATCTTCAATATCGCTTACTCCATTTTTATCTATAAGCAATTGTGCAAGCTTAGCATACTGTTTCTTAGATGGCACAATCACCACATCATTAAAATTCTTTGCTGCTCCTCTAATTAGGGATATGCCGCCAATATCTATTTTCTCAATAATATCAGCTTCATCAGCGTTAGACGCCACAGTGTCCTCAAAAGGATATAGATCTACTATTACTAAATCAATTGATGGAATATTATATGATTTTATAGTCTTTTTATCAGAGTCATCCTCGCGACGATACAAAATTCCACCAAATATTTTTGGGTGTAAAGTTTTTACTCTTCCACCCAATATAGATGGATAGTTTGTAATCTCCTCTACCGACTCACAGTCATAACCTAATGACTGAATAAAGTCACGTGTACCACCAGTTGAAATTAATTTTACGTTTAAATCGTTTAGTGATTTCAATATATCATCCAATCCATCCTTATGATATACTGAAATCAGTGCTGATTTGATTTTCTTTGACATGTATGAATTTGTTTATTTTAAAGGGTTACAAAGGTATAAAATCTATCTATGATTATCATGATATTATGATGGTTTTTTAATCTCATGCTTTTGATTTCAGATTTGTTTAGAAGTAGATACCAAATTTGCAATTTAAAAACTATAAATCATAAATCTAACCTATAGAAATTGGTATCTCTCACCACAAACCCCATGTTTCTATACATATTGTTTGCTGCCACCCGAGCAGGATTAGACGTAAGTTCAATCTTATAAGCATTATTATTGCGGGCAGTGTCTATAGCTTTATTCATTAGCATTGTGGCAATTCCTTTGCCTCGTGCACTCTCATCCACCATCACATCTTCAATGATTCCCTTCAGTCCTGTTGGTATTCTATACAGCACTATCGTGAGCGAACCCACAATTTTGCGATCATCATCTTTAGCTACAAACAAGTAAGTGGTTTCGGCACTTACTATATTATTCAAATCATCACTCGAGGGATAATCTGTATTGTTAGTAAGCTGTGGCACAAGCTTCTTGAATGCCTCTACCACATCATTGTCTATCTCAGTTATTCGTTCTATCTTCATGTTTATAATTTAATACTCTTTTTATAACTACTTCTCACTTTGCAAGATCTTAATCCTCCAATATTCAATCAAATACAAAAACGTCGAAAGCGGCGACTCTCTATTAGTAAGAGAGAATCACCGCTTCCAAGCTAAAATCTATTATGAAAGACTTATTTTTTGTTGCGATTACCGTAGCGGCTCATGAACTTATCAACGCGACCTGCGGTATCTACCAATTTTTGTTTACCAGTATAGAATGGGTGCGATGCACTTGTGATCTCTAACTTTACTAATGGGTAAGTAACACCATCAATTTCAATTGTTTCTCTTGAATTTACTGTAGAGCGTGAAATAAAAATTTCATCGTTTGAGATATCCTTAAACACAACTGGGCGATAATTGCTTGGATGTATTTCTTTTTTCATTGCTGTATATTTGTTATATTTTTTAGTTTCGTTATAATTTTCGGAATGCAAAGATAGGACAATTCATTTAATTACAAAAATTATTATCACTATTTTCCATCAAATCAGCATCAAAAGCTTAATTTTGCAGTCGATACTTTATGTTTGCATTATGAAAATAGAAATTATTACAATAGGCGATGAGATTTTGATTGGTCAAATCTTAGACACCAATTCCACATGGATGGCATCAGAACTAACCAAGCTTGGGTTTGACATTGTGGCAATTACCTCAATTGGTGATAGCTCTCAAAGCATTACTAATGCCATAGATACTGCTTTCAATCGAGCTAATATTGTTTTGATGACAGGTGGTATCGGTCCCACAAAGGATGACATCACCAAAGTCACACTTTGCTCATATTTCAATACTCACATGGTGTTTGACGAATCCGTAATGCATAATATTGAGAAAATATTCGCAATCAAAAAATTTAATATCAACGAGCTAACTCGCAATCAAGCCTTTGTGCCTAACGATAGCAGAGTGATACAAAACACGGTTGGCACTGCCCCACTCCTTTGGTTCGAGAAAGAGAACAAAGTCTTAGTATCAATGCCTGGTGTGCCCTTCGAGATGAAAAACGCAATGAGCAATGAAATAATTCCACAGCTCATCAAGCATTTTAGAGTTGACAACTATCAAAGTATCACTATATCAGTTTCAGGAATCACCGAGTCTGCCTTAGCAATGAAGTTAGAGGTTTTCGAAAACAACTTGCCCTCTTATGCTTCGCTTGCATATCTTCCATCCTACGGGCTGATCCGCTTGCGCTTGTCAATAAGAAGCAGCGGCAATGGGGCTAACCTCACATTATTGGCTGATGATCTAAAGCAGTTGGTCAATGATTATCTAATAGATGATATCGACAGACCAATTGAAGAGCTCTTAGGCACAATTTTAAAAGAAAAAGGACTATCATTGGCTACAGCCGAAAGTTGCACAGGTGGCAACATATCGCATCGCATCACTGAAATATCTGGCTCGTCAATATATTTCAGAGGTGGAGTAGTGTCATACGCCAACGAGGTTAAAGAAAACATATTAGGTGTGTCTCCCTCCACATTATATACATATGGTGCCGTTAGTGCGCAAGTTGCCGAACAAATGGCTCAAGGAGTAGCCAATATTCTAAATACAGATTGTGCTATAGCCGTTACTGGAATTGCGGGACCAAATGGTGGAAGTGCCGAAAAACCAGTAGGTACTACATACATTAGCACCAAGCTTGGAGATAATATAACTACTGTGAAATATCAATTTGGCACCTCTCGCCAAGAAAATATAAACAGAGCAACCAACATGGCCATATTGCAACTCATAAAAATGTTGACAATAAAGTAACCTTACACCATAATACATTAAGCAGAACTTATTTTTAGGCACTTATATGTAATATTTTCTTGCTAAATAATCTTTTTTTATCACTCTTGCTGATCAGCATAAGTGAGAATAATCTTTTTTAATCACTCATGTTGGTCAGCATGAACGGGAAAAATTGATTTTAATCATTCATGTTGGTCAGCATGAACGAGAATAATTGATTTTAATCACTCATGTTGGTCAGCATGAACGGGAAAAATCGTTTTCAATCACTCATGTTGGTCAGCATGGATGGGAATAATCTTTTTCAATCACTCATGT
>CAZNRT010000003.1:0-15849 GCA_964575445.1 uncultured Proteiniphilum sp.
AAAGTACATTAATTTTTTAAATTTCAAGAATATGGTAAGTTACAAAGAATTGGGTTTAGTAAACTCAAGAGAAATTTTTAAAAAAGCATTTGAAGGTGGCTATGCTATTCCTGCGTTCAACTTCAATAATATGGAGCAAATGCAAGCTATTATCTCTGCTTGTGTTGAAACAAAATCCCCAGTAATTTTGCAAGTATCAAGTGGTGCGCGTAAGTATGCAAACCAAACATTACTTCGCTATATGGCGCAAGGTGCGGTGCAATATGCAAAAGAATTAGGTTATGAAATTCCTATCGTTCTTCACTTAGATCATGGTGATAGCTTCGAGTTATGTAAAGATTGTATAGATAGTGGCTTTTCTTCTGTAATGATTGATGGCTCGCATCTTCCTTATGAAGAGAACGTGGCGTTGACAAAAAGAGTAGTTGAATATGCACACCTACATGATGTGACTGTAGAAGGAGAACTTGGTATTCTTGCGGGTATTGAGGATGACGTAGTTGCAGAACACCACACATATACTGAGCCAGACGAAGTAGTTGATTTCGTTACACGTACCGGGGTTGACTCTTTGGCTATTTCAATCGGAACGTCGCATGGAGCTAATAAGTTTACACCAGAACAGTGTACTCGTGACGAAAACGGTCGTTTAGTTCCTCCACCATTACGTTTCGATATTCTTGAAGAAATTGAGAATCGCATTCCTGGTTTCCCTATCGTATTGCACGGTTCTTCTTCTGTTCCTCAAGAGCATGTTGAAACAATCAATAAATATGGTGGTGCACTTAAAGACTCAATCGGCATTCCAGAGGAGCAACTTCGCAAGGCTGCTAAATCGGCAGTTTGTAAGGTGAATATCGATTCTGATGGTCGTTTGGCTATGACTGCTGCAGTACGTAAGGTATTTGCTGAGCAACCAGGTGAGTTTGACCCACGTAAATATTTAGGACCTGCTCGTGATGAGTTGAAAAAACTATATATGCACAAGACCGAAAAGGTTTTAGGCAGCGCAGGCAAAGCATAAATCTATTTGTGATATATAAAAATTAAAGGGTGTTCGATTACGACACCCTTTTTTTTGATATATAGGCATCTCTAATTGAATGGAGATGCATTTGTAGAAAATTATTCAGAAAGAAGGCAGCTTAAGTGTTGCAAACCAATATGTGGGTCTGCTTTTCTCCTTATTATATAAAAATATGTCCTCTGAATATTTCTTGTTGGCTATATCTAATTGTCTTTCTATTTCGACAATCTCCGTTTGCAACTGAGATATATTTCTATTATTTCTTAGTCCAGGATAGACAGATAGCGAGTTTTCAATAGTTGAATTATACTCCTTAAACATCTTATATATCTCATCTAATTTGTTTTGAGATAGATTGTGGCAAGATATGTTTTTTTGTAGTGTTGACAACTCCTTTGCAAGCTTTGTATCATTTTCTAAGTATCGCTTCAATAAAGATATTAGTTGCAATGTTGTTCTACATCTTTTTCTTAACAAGAGACTTAGATTGCCTGATGATTCTTTAATTATTTCTTGTGCATGATTTATCTTCTTGTGTGCTTTTATCATTACTATAATGATAAAAATGGCTATGAGTATAAGCGATATAATTAAATATGAATTCATAACGACGAATTTATATATAAGTGATCTAAATTTTACCCCCATAATCTTTAGAAGTGCTCGATGCTTCTAAAGTAAAAAATTGCATTTATCCCTTTAATAAGAAGATTTAAAGGAATATAGTACCCCTCCAATTGTTTGATATACTCCCAAAGAGTATGTCTATTTTATAAACGCAAATGTCTGAATTATTTTTGGATATTAATTCATATTTTGTCAACTTTTTTTCCTAAAGTTGAATAATATGTGTTTTTCGTTTAATATTTAACAAAAAGATGATTGTTTGATATCTCCAGAACAAATATTATTATGTAAAGCTTATAGTCAGTTATCCGTTTTTCAAATCAATTTCATCAATTGATATGATTTTCTTAGATATTGCATAGATTGTCAATCCAGATTGACTTCTAATCCCTGTTTTGGCTGATATGTTTTTGCGATGAGTTACCACAGTATGGATGCTAATATTGAGAGTATCAGCAATCTCCTTATTTGATTTGCCGTGTACCAAATTTGTAAGCACATCGATTTCTCTTTCGGTTAAGTTATCAGTGTTGCCACTGTTCTTGTTTTCATTGTTCTCGGTAGTTTTTTGAAGTTTATTTAAGACTTGATTTACAGAGTCGTAAACAGTGAAAGAGTCATCAAGAAGCATCAATAGTTCATTGTCAATAAGTCCAAGATTGATGCCAATGATAGATAGAGAGGGGTGGTTGTTGCGTAGTTTCTTCACCTCTTTTGTTCTATTCATTAATTGCATTGGATTAGTTACTAAGATATCTACTTTCTTAGAGTGAATTATTTCCTGAAAATCCTCAAGCGAATCTACTTTGCATACACTACAGTCTAAATCAGACTGAATGAGCACAGTATATAGTCCCTGATATATTATTTCAGAATATACCATTATGGCAATATGTAATCGTTGCCTTATCATACTGATTTCTCCATATTATATCCAAATGGAATAAGTATATTCTCTTCAATTAGTGAATGAATATACAAATCGTATTCTAATTCAAAAAGAGAGGTCAATAATTTGCGCTTGAGGGTCAAATCTGAACTAATTGAAATGTGTTTTAATAGTAGGCTTTTTAGATCTTTGAGTTTTAACTCGATGTCTGTATGATGATCACTATATTCTCTTGCTGAGTATTCCGTGTCCAAATAAAGCTGATTCTCTTGTCTATCATTGATTAACTTCACAAAGTATGGAAATGCTACATTATCCTCATAAGCCAAGTGTTCGATAACTTCGGCAAAATATTCATTGAAAAACTGCTCTAATAGCACCAACTCTTTGCCTGGATATCTCTCTTGTAGCTGATGAATGTAATCGCTAATTTCAGGATATTTATCTTCACGATAATATATATGACTATTTCTTAAGAACTTAATTACATGCATCACGTCGTTGATGTCTTGAATCGGATTTTCTTTTGGTTTGAATCCGTTGTAGAGATTGGCTACTGATATAAATAGTTTTTCGCTGATACCTTTGTTAGTACATATTTGTCTTACTGTAAGATCATCCACCCTAAAGTCAATTTCAAAATGCTGCAACATAAGAAGTAGAGTGTGGTTCTCTTCTATAAGGTCATAAACCTTCATATCACTTTTGATAAACGTCTTGCACGATAAGTCCATTTTTGTTTCCTCTTTATTTTCTACAAAGTTAATATAATTATTTTGCATCTAATGTTCAATCACTAATAACACATATGTATGATAAATTGTTGGGGACACTCGATAGCGGTTAATCGGTTAACTGCTTAATCGCTTAATCGTAGCGCAGAACAAGCCTGTCCCTGCCGAATTGCAACCGAATAACGCCAAAGGCGAATTTCCATTGAATCACTATTGAGTCACCACCGAATATCAGCGAAACGTTCCAAAGTTGGGACGACATGAAAATAAAAAATGTATAGAAACAAACTTTCGGATTGGCACCTAAATTTTTTTGAGACGATACGTGGCACATAAAATAAGTATTATATTGGGTGAGTTTTAAATAACAGATTATTATGCTTATTTTTGCTACCTAAAGAAAGAATATTTATGGAGGAATTTAATACACTATTAGCAAACAGAAGGAGCTATCGCAAATATACTGACGAATCTCTCACAGGAGATGAGGTACAACTTATTCTTGAGGCGGCATTGCTTTCGCCATCCTCTAAAGGAAAGAGGTGTTGGGAGTTTGTGGTGGTGGAAGATAGAGACATGTTGGCAAAACTTGCTAATTGCAAACCTCATAATGCTGGTTTCATAGCTAATGCTGCCCTTGCAGTGGTGGTTTTCGGCAATCCCATGGATAGTGATGTTTGGATAGAGGATGCATCAATAGCTTCATTTAGTATGCAATTGCAAGCCGAAGCTTTAGATATTGGGAGCTGCTGGGTGCAGATAAGAGATCGCAACTTTTCAGATACCGTTTCTTCAGCAGAATATGTGAATGAGCTTTTGGATATCCCCATGCCTTTGCAACCACTAAGCATAATAGCATTTGGGAAAAAGATAAAGCAAAAGGACCCTGCTACACTAAGCAATTTGTTGTGGGAAAAAGTTCATATAGGAAAATTTTCACTTCCTAAATCTGAAAGTCAATGAATCAATACAAAAAGCAATCTGATAAGCTTGCCTGGGGAGTTACTTTGTTGGCTTTTGGGTGTCTTATTCTTCTTGAAAAATTGGGCATCACTCAGATGTTGCCCTTTGCCAAATTTTTACAAAGTGCTGGTACATATTTCCTGACTGCGGGTATCATTTTTCTAATATATAAACGTGAGAAAACGATGGGTCTTGTTCTGACCGTTATCGGAATAATTATACATTCTGATCTTTTTTTTGGATGGATGAAAGTTTACCAAAATCTATTCGTGCCAATTGCGCTTTTAGTTGTTGGCTTGATTTTGGTGTTGTCCAATAAAACAAGATAGTTTTTCTGAAAAACAAAGTATTCTCATTATGAATATAAATACTACACCAAGATTTTTTAATTTACACAATAGATATATATATGAGTGCAATTGATTACGATTTGAACATTATTAAATCGTTTATTTTTGATGTTGATGGGGTTTTGTCTCGTCAAACTGTTCCTCATGCTGAAGATGGACAACCTTTGCGAACCACCAACGTGCGAGATGGTTATGCAATACACCATGCGCTTAGGTCAGGCTATGATGTGGCTGTAATAACTGGTGGTCGCTCCGAAATAGTTCGCAAGCGATTAGAGGCGTTAGGTGTAGAGCATATTTACCTTAAGGCATATAACAAAACAGAACAACTGCAGGATTATATGGATAAAACTGGTTTTAAGTTTGAAGAAATCATATATGTTGGAGACGACATTATAGACTATTTGGTTATGAAAAAGGTGGGGTTGCCAGTAGCACCTGCGGATGCTTGTCCTGAAATAAAGGCTATATCAAAATATATTTCGCCAATAATAGGAGGAGAGGGTGTTGCTCGAGACGTTATTGAGCAAGTGATGAAAGTTCAGGGAAAATGGATGATTGGAGATGCATTTTACTGGTAAACTGAACTTTTTTTTAATATGATAAACTGAATTTTTTATTCAATTATTTTATTGTTGTTTTAGGTTTTAAGTCTTTAATAATTGACATCTGTTATAAATAATGCGGATTTAGTTTTGAATAGATATTCTTGTCTAAAGTTCTGATATGAAAGTAACTAAAGATTTAACACTGAATAGTTGAGTACATTAAAAACATCTTATAAATTTGCAATAAACCCAAAAAATACCTCACATATAATGACAAAAACAAAAAAAGTAGCAGGATACGTAGTTGTTAATACGCAAAGATGCAAAGGCTGTAATATTTGCGTTGTGGCATGTCCCGACAATGTGTTGGAGCTTCAGCCACGAGAAGTGAACGAGCGTGGGTATCATTATGTATATATGAAAAATCCCGACGATTGTAATGGCTGCACCAGTTGTAGCACTGTTTGTCCCGATGGTGTGCTTACCGTGTATAGAAAACGTATAGATCAATAATTGGAGATTAACTTGACAAAGTTTTAAATCTTGTACAAAAAACAAGAGACTAACAAGTTCTCACAAAAAAAATAATTTCAAACTATGACTGAAGAAATAACATTGATGAAGGGAAACGAAGCCATCGCTCATGCGGCTATTCGCTATGGAGTGGATGGATATTTTGGTTATCCTATTACGCCACAATCCGAGATTATTGAAACATTGATGGAAGAGGCACCATGGAAAACAACTGGTATGGTGGTTTTGCAAGCCGAAAGTGAAGTGGCTGCAATAAATATGGTATATGGAGGTGCTGCTTGTGGCAAATACTCTATGACAAGTTCGTCGAGCCCTGGTGTGAGTCTCAAACAAGAGGGCGTATCCTATCTTGCAGGTGCTGAGTTGCCTTGTCTAATAGTCAATGTGCAACGTGGAGGACCAGGCTTAGGAACTATTCAACCATCTCAGTCCGATTATTTTCAAACTGTGAAGGGTGGGGGACATGGTGATTATAGACTAATTACACTCGCTCCCAACTCTGTGCAAGAGATGGCTGACTTTGTTGCGCTTGGATTTGACCTTGCTTTCAAATACAATAATCCTGCAATGATTCTTACTGATGGAGTTATTGGTCAGATGATGGAGAAAGTGAGATTGCCCGAACAAAGAGCGCGACGCACTGAGGCTGAAATAAGAGAGCAATGCACTTGGGCAACTTTGGGCAAACCAGCTGAAAGAGGACCCAATATTATTACCTCATTAGAACTTGATGCTGCAAAAATGGAGGAAAACAATCTTCGTTTCCAAGCAAAATATAAGGTGATAGAGAAAGAGGAGGTCATTTATCAGGAAATAAAATGTGATGATGCTGATTTTATTTTAGTAGCATTCGGCTCGTCAGCACGCATTTGTCAAAAAACTGTTGATTTGGCTCGTGCAGAAGGATTAAAAGTTGGACTGTTGCGTCCTATCACTCTGTGGCCCTTCCCAACCACCGCTATAAATAATTATGCGGATAAGGTAAAAGGTATGCTTACTGTAGAGCTTAACGCAGGGCAGATGGTGGAGGATGTTCGCTTAGCGGTGAATGGCAAAGTGCCTGTTGAACATTATGGTCGCTTGGGTGGCATAGTTCCTACTCCTGATGAGGTGCTAATAGCATTGAAAGAAAAGTTTATTAAATAAAAAAATATTGTTGTGAATCCAAAACTCAATCGAATATTATCAATGTTATTTTTGCTTTTCTTCTTAGCAACAATAGTGGTTTATTTCGTTACTGATAAGGATATGAAATGGACCTGGATCACGGGTATGTGTGCTGTGTTTTTTTACTTTTTCTACCGATTTACAAAACGCTAAAAATATGGATATTAATAATATAGTTAGTCCTGAGAACTTGGTTCATACCAAGCCAGAAATCATGAACGACAATTATATGCACTATTGCCCTGGCTGTTCGCATGGGGTGGTGCATAAACTTGTGGCTGAAGTAATAAAAGAATTGGATATACAAGAGATCACGATCGGAATTGCTCCAGTGGGTTGTGCTGTGTTTGCTTATAAATATCTTGATATTGATTGGCAACAAGCTGCTCACGGTCGTGCCCCTGCAGTGGCAACGGCTGTAAAGAGATTGAATCCCGATAAGATGGTTTTTACCTATCAGGGTGATGGTGACTTGGCGGCTATAGGAACTGCCGAAACAATTCATGCTGCAAATAGAGGTGAAAACATCGCAATTGTTTTTATCAATAATGGAATATATGGGATGACTGGAGGGCAGATGGCTCCAACTACTCTCAGCAAAATGGTAACATCAACCAGTCCTGACGGACGTGATGTGCAAACAATGGGTGGTCCTCTTAAAATACTTGATATGCTGGCTCCACTTGATGGTGTTTGTTTGGCAACTCGTGTAAGTGTTCATACACCTGCCGCCGTGAGAAAAGCTAAACGTATGATAAAGCAGGCTTTTCAAAACTCTATGGATGGCAAGGGCACATCAATTGTAGAGGTTGTGTCAACATGCAATGCCGGATGGAAAATGACACCTGTGGCGGCAAATGACTGGATGGTAGAGAATATGCTTCCTATATACCCAATCGGAGATTTGAAAAATATTTAATTTAATTTGAAAATTATGTTACAAGAAATAGTTATTTCCGGATTTGGTGGACAAGGGGTTTTATCTATGGGTAAGATTCTTGCATTTTCTGGTATTATGGAAAACAAAGAGGTGTCTTGGTTCCCAGCTTATGGACCAGAACAGCGTGGGGGCACAGCCAACGTAACGGTAATTATTAGCGATGAGCTGATAAGCTCGCCTATTGTAAATCAATATGACGTGGCAATAATCCTAAATCAACCTTCTTTAGAAAAATTTGAGTCGAGAGTTAAGCCAGGAGGGATTTTGGTTTATGATGATTATGGTATTCAGAAGAAGCCAACGAGAACGGATATCAATGTTTATAAAATAAAAGCAATGGACGAATCGCTCAGGATGGATAACACACGAGTGTTTAACATGATTGTCTTGGGTGGATTGCTTAAAATATCTCCAATGGTAAAATTAGAGAACGTAATGGAAGGACTTAAGAAATCACTTCCAGAGCGTCATCATCATCTTCTGCCTATGAATGAGGGTGCAATATGTAGAGGAATGGAATTAATAGAGCAAGAGCAAATAGCTGAGAATAATTAAGGCTAAAAAGTAAGTTTATTCTGAATAAGTCAGTTTGATAGTTAACTTATCAAACTGGCTTATTTGGTTTTCTATTATTAAAAGATCTCTTAGGTTTTGTCTTGCTGTCGTCACTTCTCTGTTTATCTTTAGACGAATGTCTTCCTTTTTGTTTGAAACGGTCACCTCCTTTTAATCTTCTATTAGATGAGGGATTGTATTCTGGTGCTTCTCCCAGCTCAGGATCTAAAGGAATTTTATAAATCTGCTTTTGAAGAAAGTCTTCAATTTTTGAAAATCTAAACTGCTCTTCTGGAGAAACTAAAGTAATAGCTAAGCCCGAATCGCCAGCTCTGGCAGTGCGTCCAATTCGATGAACATAATCTTCTACGTCAAACGGAACATCAAAGTTAATAACCAACGTGATGTCGTCAATATCAATACCTCGTGCTACAATATCGGTAGCGACTAAAATATCTATTCGTTCGTGACGAAACTCATGCATCACCTTATCTCGCTCTGATTGTTCAAGATCCGAGTGCATGGCATCAGCCGACAGTCCCATTCTTTGCAATATGCGAGTGATATCTTTTACCTTTTGCTTCTTTCCAGAGAAAAGGATTACTTTGTTGGGTTTTTTATTTGCAAATAATTGTTTTACGATCTCTATTTTTTGCGACTCATGACAGATATATGCCGATTGTAATATAGTATCTGGCGGACGCGAAATTGCAATAGAGATTATTTCAGGATTCCTTTGTATGCTTTTCGCCATCTCTTGAATCCTAAGAGGCATTGTGGCAGAAAACATTATTGTTTGTCTATCTTTTGGGAGAAGCTTTTCGATTTTCATTATGTCGTCATAGAATCCCATGTCCAACATTCTATCTGCCTCGTCAAGAATAAAATATTTCACACCCGAAAAATCAATATCATAAATATTAATGTGCGAAATCAATCTGCCTGGAGTTGCCACCACCACATCAGCACCACTAAGCAATCCCTGTTTTTGTATATTCCATGCATCACCATCATTGCCACCATAAACAGCTACAGACGAGAAAGGGGTGAAATATGAGAAGCCCTCCATTTGTTGATCTATTTGTTGAGCCAACTCGCGAGTGGGAGCCATAACTATTGCATTCACTTTATTCTTGTCATGAGGCTCAGAAAGCAAGTTGTTTATTAGTGGTAATAAAAATGCTGCAGTCTTTCCAGTGCCAGTTTGTGCACAAGCAATAATATCTTTTCTGTCTAATATTACGGGTATGGCTTTAGCCTGCACTGGTGTGGCCTCTTTGAAGTTCATTGCCTCCAAGCCATCTAATAATTCATCACAAAGTGGGAGTTCTTTAAATAACATGTGTGGGGTTTTGTTTCTACAAAGATACGATTAAATATGATTTTTCTCTTATTTTGAAATAAAATGATAGGAATGTTTTTTCATTTCAAAAAATGTTTTACCTTTGCACTCGCAAACAAGGAAACAATCCTTGGAGAGATGGCAGAGTGGTCGATTGCGGCGGTCTTGAAAACCGTTGAAGTGTGAGCTTCCGGGGGTTCGAATCCCTCTCTCTCCGCAGTGAAGGGTATAAATCAGCAGAATATGCGATTTATACCCTTTTTCATTATACCAATAAATCTCAAAAACAGAGTATAACCATGTCTCTTAGTTTTTCTAAGATATAGCATGGTTCTTATATCTTATCTTTCTATTTCAATCCCATACTTATCTAAAAGACCAGAGACTCCAAAAATTGAAAACTTAGCCTTTCTAATTCGGTTTGTTTCGGGGTCAATGGAATAATTATGTGAAGTTCTAAAATCAGCTTTTTCTAAAATTGTGCGCTCAAATACGGCATGTTCCATATTGCAGTTGTCAAATACGGCACTTGTTAGGTCTGCTTCCACAAAATCGGTTTCCAATAGCTGCGAGTTCTTGAAAACTGTTTTTTTGATTTTCAGTTTGTAAAACGATGAATGATTAAGCAGACATTCGTCAAACGAAAAAGAAAGTCCAAATTCATTGCAAGAGTCAAATCTTAGTCCCAACATCTTACAGCCTTTAAATTTAATATTACAAAATAGAGTATTATTAATTTTCACCAAGCTCAGGTTACAGTTATTAAACTTGCAGTCAACAAATTTAAACTCCGAAAGATCGGTGTCAGTAAAGTCGTAGCCATTGAAGATGCATTCTTCATATTCACCTTTTGACAAGGTGTCGTATAGTTCAAAAGTTTCGCCGTGTATGTAAGTATCTGCTTCCTGCATTTTTGTAGTCTTTTATTTGTATAAGTGGGAGATTTATTAATTCTATATGTATAATGTTTGATTGAAGCAGTAGTAATAAAGTGGCAACAGTATATCATAAGCACATGATATACTGTATTTGCTAACTGTTTTCTATCACTATCAGCTTTTTACATTATTGTAAAATGAAAACGGCTTTTTGAGTATCATGACTATTACCACCAATCATTATTTCAAATTCCCCTGGTTCGTTTACAAAATCTAAATCGTAATTATAGAACTTCAGCATTTCTGGGATGATTTCAAACTGAATAGTCTTGGACTCTCCTGATTTTAGAAATACTTTCTCAAAGCCTTTTAGTTCTTTCACTGGACGAGTAACACTTCCTATTATATCACGGATATAAAGCTGAACCACCTCAGCACCATCATAATTGCCTGTATTCTTGATTGAAATGCTTGCGGTAATTGTGCTGTTATTATCCATTATTGTGGAAGAAAGTGTAATGCCACTGTATTCAAAGGTAGTAAAACTTAATCCATATCCAAAAGGATAGAGAGGATCATTGCTAACATCAATATAATTACTGCGGAACTTTTCGAACCAAGCACCTTCAGCCAATGGACGCCCAGTATTCTTGTGATTATAATACAAAGGAATTTGCCCAACATTCTGTGGAAAGGTAGTTGTTAGTTTGCCACTTGGATTTACATCACCAAAAATAACATCTCCAATTGCAAACGCAGCTTCGGTGCCACCAAACCAAGCATAAAGAATGGCGGGTACATTTGCATCCTCTGTCAGGTTGCTTCCTTTAGCATATACTATTTTTACATTATCTCCAACAACTGATTTCAACCCATCTAACAGGCTTGTTGACTTATCCATATCTACGGCAACACTCCATGTTCCTGGCATATTCTCCTTGGAGTTAGCCAATGGACCTACTACTGCTATAGTACCTTGTTTGCTCAGCGGCAATGTGTTATTTTATCTATTGCCTCCATATCCCAAGAGCAAGACAGCCCTAAAGGAATAGGGAAAACAGTCTCATAACCATGAATAACATCCATGCCAAATATAAGTGGGATACCTAATCGGCTATCTTCAATCGCAATACGCTGCATTTCTCTTATCTTATCTACTCCTTTGACATTGAATAGACCACCAACTTTACCCATTATTTTTTTCTGTCTGATCCGTTTTAGTGTCTTTATTCTCGTTACAACTTATAAATGATATCAACAATAAGGACACAAATATATAACCATATCTTTTTTTCATATTGTTTACTTTGATTGTTTAAAAATCCATGAAAAGAAGTCGTGCTGATTGAAGGCGGGATTCCAGCTATCATGATTAACTCCTGGAAACTCTATATATTCTACACTATTTCCTTCTTCTTTAAGTTTTACATATGCTTCTCTCGAAAATCTAACTGGAACCACTGAATCTGCATCTCCGTGGAAAATCCTAAACTTAGTGTTGGTCCTGAAGTTATCTAATCTTTCGATATTTATTCCACCACAGATAGGAACAGCAGCCGCAAAATATTCAGGAAATCTACACACAATGTCGAAAGTCCCCATTCCACCCATTGACAGACCTATAACATATATTCTGTTTTTGTCAATAGGATATTCCTCTGTTAGTTTATCTAATAGTTCTTTCGTCAAAGCCAATGGTTGTGATATTTCAGCATTTGAAGGAAATGGCTCCTTAGAGTTGAAGTTGTCTGGTCGATTAGGTGTTGGCCAATATTTGTCTGGGGGGCATTGCGGAAATACTGCATAGCATGCATATTTCTCCTGATTTACTGGATTGGAGAACATCATCGATCCGTGAGTCAATTGCTTGTTGTTGTCGGTGCCTCGTTCGCCTGCTCCATGTAGGAATAACACAAGAGGATACTTTGCATTTGTATCTATTTTTTGTGGAGTTAGCTCACGATAGAGCAATGTATCTCCATTAATTGAAACATAACTTTTTGCTAAATAAGCCTCGTTTTGTGACAACAATGTAAAAGCAAAATGACAACTTATTAATAATACTAATGATTTTAATTTCATAATTGAGAGTAAATAGAGCTCAAGTTCTAAAGCAAACTTGAGTTCGAGTTATTGTTAATTTGAAGACAGTTTTTTTATATCAGCCTCTGATAATGATTTATTGCATATTTCAATTCTCCATCTGCAGTCACTATATAAATGCCGTTGTTGAGAGTGCCAATAGCAAAAGTTGAATCTGAGAGTGAAACAGCACGATTTACTCTTTCATTTCTCAACCACTTGTCAATGTGTGTAGATTTGGGAGTCAATATATCAGTTTCCTGATTGTATGAAAATATTCCATTGGAAGACGTGAAAAGAAGTATTTCATCATTAAATGGGAGTACCGACACTATTGATCCTACATAAATTCTCTCTTTGTCAGCATCATTTTCCACTAAAATAGATTTGACAGATAGATTGTTTGGCAATCTATAAAGCTCCCAATTTATAGCATCAAATGTCAATAGCCCTTGCTCGTTCCCAATATATATTATCTTGTCCTCTCCCTGTGCAACTGCCCAGTTTTGGTTTCCAGCATTATAATTATGCGTTGTATAATTGAATGTTAGCGGTACGAAGCCTGTCCCTTGAGCATGACACAATATTTGAGTCGATACCAATAGCAATACTATGAAAGTGAATTTTTTCAACAGACTTCGCATACTTTTTCAATACTTTACATTATTACATCCCCACCTCACCATTAATCAGATAAATAGTATATCCAACATAAATCAAAAGTAAGATTATTGATTCCCATCTGTCAATTTTCTTTTTCTTTCCCAGAAACATGGCTATGAATAACAAAATAGTACCAAAGCTAAGTAAATACAGGTCAAAATTGAATTTAAGGTTGTATTCTACTGGCTTGATAATGGAGCTGACGCCTAATATGAAGAAAATATTGAAAATATTTGAACCAATAATATTACCTACAGCTATATCATTATTTTTTCTGATGGCTGCCACCACAGAGGTTGCCAATTCGGGAAGAGATGTGCCGATTGCTACTATTGTGAGACCAATAACTGTTTCGCTGATGCCTAATTCACTTGCTATTTTAACTGCATTTACTACTACAATCCTTCCGCCTGCTACAAGGAATGCCAATCCTACTAATATGAAAAGCCATATTTTAATATTACTATACTCTTTCTGATGGGCTATAGAGGGTGCAGGGTCGGTTTTCATTTGACGAAACACATAATAAAGAAACAAAACGAAGAAAATCAATAGAATAAAACCATCCAATCGAGATAGCACCGCATTGTCGGTCAAAAAGCTATTGGCAAGAATAAATAATACTACAGCTGCAACGAGCGAAAATGGAATCTCTTTCCAAACAGTGCTTGATTGAACAACTAAAGGGGCGATAATTCCTGCAATACCTAAAATAGCAAACAAATTGAAGATGTTGCTTCCGATGATATTTCCAAATACAATATCAGAGTGCGATTGGTATGCTGCAAATACATTGACTACCAGCTCAGGCATTGATGTGCCAAATGCCACGATAGTTAAACCGATGGCAAGTTCGGAAATGTGGTGCTTGCGAGCAAGTGCCGAACCACCTTGCACGAGCCAGTCGGCACCTTTAATTAAGATAGTGAAGCCAAGAACTAATAAAAGTATTTCAATAATCATAAAATAAGAATTTGTCGTTGTTTGCTGTTTTGTTTTAATAAGATAGAATTGCGTTATTATTTGCAATTTCAAGATACAAACTTAAATAAAATATAAACAATAGCTAATGATAATCTCTTAAATTACAATTTTTAATCTCACAGATTTAGTTCAGGTGATTCTATTATTTTTTAATCAATCTTGCTGACCAACATGAGTGATTTAAAACTTTTTTTCCTACTCTCGATGACCATTGAGAGCGATTAAAAACTTTTTTTTCCACTCTCG
The DNA here is from genome assembly GCA_964575445.1 of uncultured Proteiniphilum sp. GTDB lineage: Bacteria > Bacteroidota > Bacteroidia > Bacteroidales > Dysgonomonadaceae > Petrimonas. The sequence goes on from CAZNRT010000003.1 coordinate 14,530, forward strand.
ATGACCATTGGGAGTGATAAAAACCTTTTTTTCTTACTCTCGATGACCATTGGGAGTCATTATTAACTTTTTTTCCTACTCTCGATGACCATTGAGAGTGATTAAAATTCTTTTTTCCCACTCTCGATGACCATTGGGAGTCATTAAATCTTTTTTTTCCCACTCTCAATGACCATTGGGAGTCATTAAAAAAATGTTTTTTAATGCATAAACATCAAATTTGAAACTATAAATAAATATTAGCTGCGTACAGACATTGTCGAAAGTGCTTGTAAATCAATTGGATCAATCACCTTTTTGAAAAAAATATCCTTTTAGCAATAATAATCATTAGTATTTCACCGCTAAAATAGAGTAATAAACTTGCTCGACTTCAAATAATGTATTAATATTGTATCTAATAGGGATCAAGTGTGGCTTTCGCACATAATGTGGGGTCTATTTTGAATATATTAATTATTATTGCATCCTTAATATGGAAGATAGAATAAAATTTGACATCAGTAAAGTATGGATATGCAGTCTGGATTTGGCGGAATTTCCGCAACTAATAATTTCCGCATGCAATACAATTAGCGAAACCTCGAAAAATGTAAAGGACGTTTCGCTTATGTTAGCATTTGAAAAATTAAAAGACCAATTAGGTGGCATGGAGTTGCTAAGACTTCATATACGTATGCAAGATTTGACTGCACAGATCTCGGAAGAAAACACTAAGCGAAGAGCACTTGTGGGTATGATTAAGAAACATGCTAAGAATAGACTTGATACTTATGATGATTTAGAAGCAACTCAAGCTAAAGCTCTTTACAATTGGACTAAAGGCATAGCACCAGATCTGCCTTACTATTCGCGAAATAAACTAACAAGGTATATTAATATTATGTTAGATGATTCGCAAAAAAATGAGGTAATCGAAGAGGCAATTAGCCATTTGGGTCTCAATAGAGATTTTGATAGACTCAGAATAGTGAATGCAAAGTTTGAAAGTCTAAAATTGGAAAACGATCTTTTGTACATAAATAAGAACTTATCAACGAATGAAAAGAAGGAATTAAGAGACAAAGCTTATTCAGCTCTTAGCAATTTTTTGAGGTATCTACACGCAGGCATGGAATTATATGGCAGCGAACATTATGAAGACTTGTATATTGCTCTAAAGAAAAATCTGGGCGGCTTTCACTCTGCACTCAAGATGCGCAGAAATAAAAAATCTGAGACTATTTCTGATGAGGATGTTGCCTTGTTGAATGATGCGCCCAATGACTCCATCAGCCCTACTGATAGCGAATCTGCAGCGGACAAAGACAACAAGCCTGA
>CAZNRT010000003.1:15949-55722 GCA_964575445.1 uncultured Proteiniphilum sp.
ACACTAATAGTGTAGCAATTTTGATGAAATGAAATTCTTGCCGTTTTAATTTGAACATTTTATAACAGAATCTTGTTAAGAAGTTCAAATCACAACACAGTGTAATATCAAATTTAATATTTAGACACATGTTCGAAAAGCCACCTATGAGTAAAGAAAATAAGACGATGTCTTTTCAAAACAATAAACTAATTGTACCCGACTCACCAATAATTCCTTTTATTGAAGGTGATGGCATCGGTAGCGAAATCACCTATCATGTGAGAATGATAGTGGATAAAGCCGTTGCCAAAGCCTATGCTAATAATAAACGCATAGAGTGGAAAGAGGTTTTGGCTGGCGAAAGAGCATATAATGAGGTGGGGGAGTGGCTTCCTGCGGAAACAATGAGTGCTTTCAAGCATTACTTGGTAGGTATCAAAGGTCCGTTGGCTACACCCGTTGGCGAGGGCATTCGTTCGCTCAATGTGGCACTGCGTCAAGAGTTGGATCTTTATGTTTGTCTTCGCCCCGTGCGTTGGTTTGAGGGGGTAGCTACTCCGCTATTGCACCCCGAGAAGGTACATGTCACTATATTTCGAGAAAACACTGAAGATATTTATGCAGGCATTGAATGGGCTGCGGGCACACCCGAACTCAAAAAGGTTTTGAAGTTTCTTCAAGATGAAATGGGAGTGGCAAAGATTCGTTTTCCCGAAAGTTCCTCAATAGGCATCAAACCCGTGTCGATAGAAGGCACAGAGCGATTGGTGAGGGCAGCCATTAAGTATGCCATTGACAATAGGCTACCCTCTGTCACACTTGTTCATAAAGGCAACATAATGAAGTTTACAGAAGGGGGCTTCAAGAAATGGGGCTATGCTCTTGCCGAGCGCGAATTTGCTAATGAAACTTTTACCGAAAACAAATTTAATAAAATAAAATCTGAACGAGGCTTGGAGGCTGCCGTTTCTGCATATAATGGTGCCATTGAGACTGGCAAGGTGTTTATAAAAGATGTGATTGCAGATGCTTTTCTGCAGAACACATTGTTGAAGCCCGAAGACTATTCTGTGATTGCTACTCTCAATCTCAATGGTGATTATATTTCAGATCAGTTGGCTGCAATGGTTGGCGGAATTGGGATAGCACCTGGTGCAAATATCAATTATGATACTGGTCATGCCATCTTTGAGGCAACTCATGGCACTGCTCCAGATATAGCGGGCAAAGATATTGCAAACCCATGTTCTATGTTGCTCTCTGCCGTAATGATGCTTGAGTATATGGGTTGGCATGAAGCTGGTGCTATCATCACTCAATCTCTCGAAAAAATGTTTGAAAGTGGGCGTGCCACTGCCGATCTTGCTCGCTTTATGAGCAATGGTACAGTTTTATCTACATCAAGGTTTTCGGAAGAGATAATAAGTTTATTATTAGAGTGAAAATGGCTAAACAAAACATGATAAAACACTGTTACAATTAGAGATACGATAAGAAAATCAATAAATACAAATACCACAAATAATTAATCAAATAAAAAATATAAATATGGATCGCAACGAACTACTAAAAGTATTGTCAGGCTCGATAGCAACTACAAGCAACATTGATAAAGACTTATTTCCTAAAATGGGGGTAAAGCGTGGACTTCGCAATGAGGATCACTCGGGGGTGTTGGCTGGACTAACTCGTGTGGGGGATGTAACGGGATATGAGCGACAGGAAGACGGCACCCTATTACCCACACCAGGAAAGCTTTTTTATCGAGGTATAGATGTAGAGGATTTGGTGCGGGGTATTCAGGGAGAAGATAGATTGGGGTTTGAAGAGACTTCTTATCTGCTTTTGTCAGGACGTTTGCCTAACAAGGAAGAGCTTAGCGCATATACTCGTATGATTGCTGAGACCATGCCACTCAATCACACTGCTACGATGAATATATTGAACTTGCAAGGCAAAAACATTATGAATATTCTTGCCAGAAGTGTATTGGAGTTATACATCTATGATGAGAATCCAGATGATATATCTCCAGCCAATCTTATCAGACAGTCTATAAATCTGATTGCAAAATTTCCTTCCATTGTGGCTCTTGCATACCAAGTGTTGCGTCATGATCAAATGGGACGCTCATTGCACATCAGACATCCATTTGAAGACAAGTCTGTTGCAGAGAATTTTCTTTATATGATGAAGGGTAAGGATAGTTATACTGATCTTGAAGTGAAGATTTTAGATTTAGCTCTTATTCTTCATGCTGATCATGGTGGTGGTAACAACTCCACATTTACAGTGAGAGTAACCAGCTCAACAGAAACTGACACATACTCTGCCATTGCTGCTGGAATTGGTTCGCTCAAAGGTCCATTGCATGGTGGTGCCAATGCTAAAGTAAATGAAATGCTTGCCAACATCAAAGATAATGTGAAAAATTGGGACGACGTGAAAGAGATTGATGAGTACTTGATGAAGATTTTGCAAAAAGAGGCATTTGATAAGACTGGACTCATATATGGTATCGGACACGCTGTATATACTGTGAGCGACCCGAGAGCTATTTTGCTTAAAGAAATGGCTCGTGAATTGGCTCGTGAAAAAGGGAGAGAAGATGAGTTTAGACTAATGGAAACAATTGAGGAGAGAGGTGTTGAGCTATTTCTTGATTATAAGCAAGCTACGGCTAAGAAGAGAACCTGTATCAATGTTGATTTCTATTCTGGCTTTGTATATGATGCATTGGGTTTGCCCGAAGAGGTGTTCTCGCCACTGTTTGCAATGGCGCGTATAGTGGGATGGAGTGCTCATAGAATTGAAGAATTAAACTTTACGAGCAAGCGTTTGATACGCCCTGCATACAAGAATGTGCGTGAGTTGCAATCGTTTGTTCCAATGAAAGATAGATAATATATATAAATGAAAGAGAAAATACGGGTTCAAAACCCAATAGTAGAGTTAGATGGAGATGAGATGACCCGCGTGATATGGTCATTTATTCGTGAGCAACTTATTTTGCCATATCTTGATTTAGATATCAAATATTATGACCTTAGCATCGAAAGTCGGGATGCTACTAATGATCAGATTACCATTGATGCAGCAGAGGCTATAAAGAAATATAATGTGGGAGTGAAATGTGCCACTATCACACCTGATGAGGCACGAGTGGAGGAGTTTGGATTGAAAAAGATGTGGAAATCTCCCAACGGCACTATACGAAATATTGTTGGAGGAACGGTTTTCCGTGAACCAATAATTTGTTCAAATGTTCCAAGATATGTGCAAGGATGGACTGAACCAATAATTATTGGTCGTCACGCATTTGGAGACCAATATCGAGCTACTGACAAGGTAATAAAAGGCAAGGGCACTCTCAAGATGACATTCACAAATGAAGATGGCGAGGTGCAAGAATGGGAGGTTTACAACTTCAAGGGCGATGGTATAGCTATGTCTATGTATAATACCGATGAGTCTATTTATGGTTTTGCTCGCTCATCATTCCAAATGGCACTTTCTAAAGGATATCCTTTATATCTCTCCACCAAAAATACAATATTGAAGGCTTACGATGGTCGTTTCAAGGATATTTTTGAAGAGGTGTATCAGACAGAGTTTAAGGACAAATATATAGAGGCTGGATTGACCTACGAGCATAGATTGATTGACGATATGGTGGCTTCTGCCATGAAATGGAATGGTGGTTTTGTGTGGGCTTGCAAAAACTATGATGGCGATGTGCAATCGGATACCGTGGCACAGGGTTTTGGCTCTTTGGGTATGATGTCGTCGGTATTAGTTACGCCTGATGGCAAAACTGTGGAGGCGGAGGCTGCTCATGGCACCGTGACTCGACACTATCGTCAACACCAACAAGGCAAAGAGACCAGCACCAATCCCATTGCTTCAATATTTGCCTGGACGCAAGGTTTGTTGCACAGGGGCAAGTTGGACAACAATCAGCCGCTAATCGATTTTTGCAATAGCCTTGAAGAGGTGTGTGTAGAGACAGTGGAGGGCGGAGAAATGACTAAAGACTTGGCTCTATTGGTATATGGAAATGATATCGAAGGTAAATATTTGTCAACTCAGGATTTTCTGAATGCTATAAAACGTAATTTAGAAAAGAAGCTAAATAAATAATTTCTGTTTTTGGTTATCATCTTGACAGTTCTCACAGAATATATATGTGGGAGCTGTTTTTTTTATGTTAATACGTTCTAAAAAGATATATGTGTTATCTTTGTAATATATGAGAATAAATATAACACATCTATAATAATATGTCAGTTTACGAATTAGCTTACGATTTTACAGAAAAAACCAATCACTCTCTTTTTATAACTGGTAAAGCGGGAACTGGTAAAACCACTTTTTTGCATAATCTGAGAAAAAATACTCACAAGCAAATGGCGGTAGTAGCTCCAACAGGTGTGGCTGCCATAAATGCGGGGGGAGTTACGATTCACTCTTTTTTCCAATTACCATTCACCCCCTTTATCCCAACATTAGAGGGGGAGGCTTCGTTCATAAGCAAATTGAAAATGAACACAGCAAGACGTAATGTAATTCGTGAATTGGAGTTGTTGGTAATAGATGAGGTGAGTATGGTGCGAGCTGATGTGTTAGATGCAATAGATGCAGTGTTGAGGCATGTTCGTCACAAAAGGCAAGAGCCATTCGGGGGGGTGCAAATGGTATTTATAGGTGATATGTTTCAGCTCTCGCCTGTAGCCAAAAGTGATGAATGGGACATGCTCTCTAATTTTTATAATGGTGTATATTTCTTTAATAGTAAGGTGTTACAACGGCAGGAGCCCATATATATAGAGTTTGATAAAATATTTAGGCAAACTGATGGTGATTTTATAAACCTGCTAAATCAAGTGAGAGAGGATACTCTCACCGATGATGGGATGAAGTTGCTTCAAGCTCGGTTCAATCCTAACTTCAGACCCCATAGTGATGACTTTCATATTACACTTACAACGCACAATGCGATAGCAGATAAGATTAATACCGAAGAATTAGCTAAACTTAATTCCAAAACCAAGTCTTTTAAAGCAGATGTCAAGGGGCAGTTTTATGAGAGCTCATATCCATCTGATGAGACATTGGAGCTTAAAAAAGGAGCAAGGGTGATGTTTGTGAAGAATGATACTGAGCAACCAAGAAAATTCTTTAATGGCAAAATAGGAACCGTCAATATGTTTGACGAAGAGAACGAGATAATATATGTGCAACCTGCCGATCCTGAAGAGGAGGTAATAGCAGTAGGCAAAATGAGTTGGGAGAATGTGAAATATTCAACCAACGAAACTACTTTGCAGATTGAGGAGGAGGTTATTGGCACTTTCACTCAGTATCCTTTGAGGCTGGCATGGGCAATTACAATTCATAAAAGCCAGGGATTAACCTTTGACAAGGCTGTGATAGATGCAGGTGCATCTTTTGCGCCAGGACAGGTATATGTGGCACTGAGTAGATGTAGAACTCTTGAGGGCATAACATTGTTGAGCCAAATTAATAAGTTTAGTATTCGTAATGATGCTCAGGTAGTGGAGTATTCTTCACGGGCATCTAATGAGAATATATTGCTGAATCAATTTGATCAAGCTCAACAAAAATATTTTGCTGACTTATTGTTGTCTTTATTTGATTTTGCTTCAATATTATACTCTTCCAAAATTTGGCATAGAGATATCCTTGAGATAGAATCATCTTTTAATGAGGGAACTGCCGAATTTATACGGATGATAATTTCTATTATTTCGGATATCGAAAATGTGGCAGAGAAGTTTCAGAATCAACTAAGAAATGTTTTCTATCAAACTCCCATTGATGAGAGTTATCTTGATGAGCGCATAAAGGCTGCATCAGTTTTTTTTGATGAGAAGTTGTCTGTGCTAATTGAAGCACTATATGAGTCGCAGGCTACTACTGATAGTCGCACCAATGCCAAAGTATATGATGATGGACTGAATGAGATATTTGCTTCTATTTCGCAAAAGCGTCATATAATTAATGGTATAGCAATGGATGTGGGGGTAGATAAGTTTTTTGAATTGAGAAAGAGCTTCGCATTATCAAATTTCAATTTGTCATCATTTAGTGGTGCATCTGCCAACAAGAAAAAATTGAAATCAGAACATCCAGAATTGCTTAGTCAATTGATAAAGCAAAGAAATAGGTTTGCAGAGGAGCTAAATATGCCTGTGTATGTAGTGGCTAATTCTAATGCTTTAGTGGAGATGTCAAACTATCTGCCACATGATAAGAACTCTTTATTGAGAATTTCGGGAGTTGGACCAAAAAGTTATGAGCGTTTTGGAGAGAAATTCCTTGAGATAATCAATAGCTATCGCAATATGCATGGCATAGAGATTAGCAAGGTGCTACCTCCCGAAAAGAAAAAGAAAAAATCAAAGGCTTCTAAAGGTGCATCAGCTCAGGAGACGCTGCGATTGTATAAAGAAGGAAAGGATATTGCACAGATAGCGGAAGAGCGTAAGCTTGTGGAGGGAACAATAGCTGGACATCTTGCTGCTTTTGTGAAAACAAAGGAGGTAGATATTTTTAAATTTGTAACACCCGAGCAGTTGCAAAAAGCTAAAACGACTATTGAGAATAAACCAGAAGAGTTGTCAAATTATGCAGCACTTAAAGAATATTTTTCGCCTATTGAAATAAATTTCATCAATGAGTATTTTAGAAAAGAAGACTGATATGTAAATTCCACAATGTTTTGTGGTATAAAAATCATCTGTTTTCTCTTATTTATTCTATTATCATAGTATCTTTGTTTTAGTTTTACAACATAAATGAATAAAGGTATGAAATATGTAGGCGCACATATTAGTGCATCGGGTGGAGTAGAAAATGCACCAATTAATGCAGATGTTATTGGTGCAAAAGCATTTGCTTTTTTCACCAGAAACCAACGCCAATGGGTATCTAAACCATATGACGATAAAAATATAGAGTTGTTTATATCTCGACGTGAAGAGTTAGGTTTTTCTCCCAATCATATTCTACCCCACGCCAGTTATCTCATTAATTTGGGACATCCTGAGGCTGAGGCTTTAGAAAAATCTCGAAATGCTTTCCTTGATGAAATGTCAAGGTGCGAACAATTGGGTCTCAATCGTTTTAATTTTCATCCTGGTAGTCATCTCAATCAAATTGATATTGACTCTTGCTTGGATAGAATAGCTGAGTCAATAAATATTACATTAGATAAGACTAATGGTGTGGCAGCAGTGTTGGAAAATACAGCAGGGCAAGGCACCAATTTAGGACATACTTTTGAACAGCTTGCTCATATAATTGATAAGGTGGAAGACAAAAGTAGAGTGGGGGTATGTATTGATACTGCCCATGCTTTGGCAGCTGGTTTCGAGATTAGAACTCGTGAGGGATTTGATGAAACATTTGAAAGCTTCGAAAACATTGTTGGATTCAAATATCTAAAAGGAATGCATATAAACGATTCGAAAAAAGAGGTGGGAACCCGAGTTGACCGTCATGATAGCCTTGGCAAAGGGGTAATGAATATGGATTTGTTTGCCTTCATTATGAACGATTCTCGTTTTGATGATATGCCTCTTATTTTGGAAACTCCTGATACAGAAATATGGGCAGAAGAGATAAAACTGCTTTATGCTTTGCAAAAGTAAAATAAGGCTATACTAAATTTAATAGTTTGCTTATGTACATTCTTATGCCCGTTGTCTTTATGCTTGGCATTTTTGCTATTGCATTGGAGGATAAAATTAATATTAATAAATCAGCCATAGCTCTATTGATGAGCTTCCTGTTGTGGCTGATGCTTATGTTAGGAGCACATGATATTTTAGTTGTAAAGCAAAATGTTGGTTTCGCTAATTATTTGCAACAGTCAACTACTGAAAGCCTGTCAATAAACGAACAGCTTATTAATTATATAGTTGAAAAATCCTTTATTCGACATTTGGGGGATGTTTCACAAACTCTCTTATTTGTGATGTGCTCGTTGCTCATTATTAATATTGTAGATAAGTATGGCGGATTTGTAGCTATTTCCAAGAAATTAAGGACTAACAATAAGCGCAAACTATTGTGGTATATTGGCTTTTCTTCTTTCTTTTTTTCGGCTCTCTTTGATAATCTTGCAGCAGCAATTGTTCTGATTGCGGTGTTACGTAAATTAGTGCCTCATAGAACGGATAGGCTAAAGTATGCTTGTATGGTGATAATAGCTGCAAATGCTGGTGGCTCGTGGTCGCCTATTGGTGACGTAACCACGTTATTGTTATGGACAGGTGGCAACATTTCTGCTTTGAATCAAATATCTACACTCTTTTTGCCAGCATTAGCGAATATGCTTGTTCCAATGATTGTTGCACACTTTTGGTTATTTAAAAAGGGTGTTGAGTTGAGGCAAAGAAGTGATATATCGGAAGATGATTTATATATTGAGCAAATCCCAAATAGATCAAGAATAACAATATTTTGGATTGGTCTTTTGTCAATAGCAATGGTGCCAGTATTCCAGACTTTGACTAAGCTTCCAGCTTTTATGTGTGTAATGATTGGCTTGTCTGCTTTGTGGATATATACGGATTTAACTTATGGTAGAATATCGGAGATAAAAGATAGTGATAAGCTGAAAGTGCAAATGCTGACACGGTCTATTGATATGCCTACGATTTTCTTCTTCTTAGGGATTTTGATGTCGGTAGCTGCATTGACTGTGGGTGGACAACTTGGTGATTTTTCTAATTTGCTTACCAAGTATCTGAAGGAGCCCTATGCTATAAGTGTGGTGATAGGTGCATTCTCTTCATTAGTAGATAACGTAGCTCTTGTGGCTGCATCTATGGGTATGTATCCTCTGGTGGATGCCTCAATGGCTACTACCCCTTATCTTAATTATTTTGTGGCAGATGGGGGTTTTTGGTTGTTACTTGCATATAGTGCAGTTACGGGTGGAAGCATATTTATAATAGGTTCGGCAACTGGAGTTGCAGTGATGGGATTAGAAAAGATAAGTTTTGGTTATTTCTTTAGGAGATTTACTCCTTTAGCATTATTGGGATATGTATCTGGAATAGCTGTTTTCCTACTGATGTCTATTCTATGAGAATTGGATATCGGTGTTTATAGTATAATTTTAAAAATCAACAATTAATAAATATAACGGAATGTCAATGTTGCGATTTAAAGCCGTTGAGGTGGCATCAAAAAGATTGCCAATAGAGGTAACTCCTCCAAGTCAGTTGCCTTCAGAGTATTATGCGAAAAATGTGTTTAATAGAAAACAAATGGCTAAGTATCTGTCAAAGGATACTATGAAGACAGTGTTGCGTGCTATTGATCAGGGGGTAACGCTCAATCGAGATATTGCTGACCATGTGGCTGCGGGGATGAAGAGATGGGCTATAGAGATGGGTGCAACACATTATACGCACTGGTTTCAGCCTCTTACCGAAGGAACAGCGGAAAAACATGATTCATTTATTGATTATGTGAATGGTCCTTCGGGGGATATTGTTGAACAATTCTCAGGCAAATTGTTGGCACAACAGGAGCCAGATGCTTCGAGTTTCCCGAGTGGTGGGATCAGAAATACTTTTGAAGCACGTGGATATACTGCTTGGGACCCCTCATCTCCTGCATTTGTTATTGACCACACGTTATGTATTCCCACAGTGTTTATATCATACACGGGTGAGGCGTTAGATTATAAAACACCTTTACTAAAGGCTTTGTCAGCTGTTGATAAGGCTTCAGTAGAGGTATGTAAGTTGTTTCATTCAGATGTTGAGAAGGTTTATTCTTATTTAGGCTGGGAGCAGGAATATTTCTTGGTTGATCAGGCTTTGTATGATGTTAGGCTCGATTTGAGTCTTACAGACAGAACTTTGATGGGGCATGAGAGTGCTAAGAACCAACAGTTGGAAGATCATTACTTTGGTGCAGTGCCACCCCGCGTTGTTTCTTTTATGCGAGAGGTGGAATTTGAGGCTTATAAATATGGTATCCCATTGAAGACTCGACACAATGAAGTTGCACCAAATCAATTTGAGCTTGCTCCCATATTTGGAGAAACAAATTTGGCAATAGATCAAAATCTATTGATTGTATCATTGATGCACAAAATTGCTGCAAAGCATCGCTTTAAATTGTTGGTGCATGAGAAGCCCTTTGCTGGTGTTAATGGTTCGGGCAAGCATTGTAATTGGTCTTTATGCACAGATACGGGCATCGGTTTGTTCACACCAGGCAAGACTGCCAATGAAAACTTGTTATTTATAACTTTCCTCGCAAATGCAGTGAAAGCGGTATATAAGCATAATGCTTTGCTTAAGGCATCAATAATGTCGGCAGGCAATGCACATAGGCTTGGTGCTAATGAGGCTCCACCAGCAATAATTTCTGCTTTTTTGGGCACTCAGATTTCTCATGTTTTCGACAAAATAGAACATGGATTGGATGGAGATGAAATTACGGTAGAGGGTTTGAAAAAGATGAAACTCGGCATTTCGCATATTCCTGAAGTCTTGCTTGATAATACTGATAGAAATCGCACTTCTCCATTTGCCTTCACGGGTAATAGATTTGAGTTTAGAGCTGTGGGTGCTTCTGCAAATTGCTCTGCTTCAATGATTGTTCTAAATTCGATTATGGCGTCTCAATTAATAGAATTCAAACAAGATTTTGATAAAAGGATTAAAAAGGGCATGAAGAAAGAACAAGCTATCTTTGATATTCTACGTAAGTATATAAAAGAAAGCAAACCTATTAGATTTGAAGGGAATGGGTATAGCGAAGAGTGGAGAGTGGAGGCAGGAGAACGCGGTTTGGATTGCGAAACAAGCGTACCCGTGATATATGATGCTTATACTTCTAAAGAATCAGTTGCGATGTTTGAAAGCGTTGGGGTGCTCAGTGAGAAAGAGCTCCATGCTCGCAATGAGGTGAAGTGGAGTACTTATACTAAGAAAATTCAGATAGAGGCAAGAGTATTGGGCGATTTATGTATGAATCATATTATCCCCGTAGCGAAACAATATCAGGCATTGTTGTTAGATAATATATATAAAATGCGAACAGTATTTGATATTGAAAAGGCAGAGCGTTTATCCAAAGATGATGCTATTCTTGTGGAAGAAATAGCTGAGCATATCTTGTCTATTAAGCAAAATGTGACCGAAATGGTGGATGCTCGTCGTAACGCAAACAAAATTGAAGATGTTAGAGAAAGAGCTGTTGCATATCATGATACTGTCGAAACATTTTTTGATGAGATTAGATATCATACTGATAAGCTTGAGCTAATTGTAGATAATCAGATGTGGACTTTGCCCAAATATAGGGAGTTGCTATTTATAAGCTAATTTGATTTTGAGTAGATAAATATTTTGAATAATTCATTTGTATTCTCAATGAAATCTTGTACAATATGATTCAGAATAGTATAGCAAACTTAGTCGTTGTGTAATTATTACCCACTTTGTTGATTTTGATATATGTATGTCAGTTTGTTCATTATTTTATCTAACTTTGTAAGTAAATAAAAATTTAAAAATATATAGTCATGAGTGAGGATAACCAAGTTTTTGAATACGACGAAGACCAAGCAGTTGAATTTATACAGAATCATTTGCCCGAAGAGATGAAAAATAAGTTTTCGGAGGATGATATTAATTATGTGATTGATTTGATTTATGACTTTTATGAATCAGAAGGCTTGTTTGAAGGAAATGACGAAGATGATGTTGAAATCGACCTTGATAAGCTTTTAGAATTTGTAATCAAAAATGCACGTAAGGATAATATACGTGATTTCTCTGATGAGGAACTCGAGAGTATTGTAGCGGGGGAACTTGCATATTGCGACACGCTCGATATCTTTGATTGATTTTCTTTCGTTTATAGCAGAACCAACAAAACAATAAAAAGATTATACAAAACAATTTTAAACTATGAAACAAATTTCGAAACTTTTTGGCATCGCTATTTTGAGCGTTGCAATGATATTGTCAAGCTGTGGCGCAAGTAATACAGTTAAAGGAACAGGTATTGGTGCGGGTGCTGGTGCAGCTTTAGGTGCAGGTATTGGCGCTATCATTGGGGGCGGCAAAGGTGCTGCTTGGGGTGCTGGTATCGGTGCCGCAGTAGGTGGTACCTCAGGAGCTATCATCGGTAAAAAGATGGACAAGCAAGCTGCTGAATTAGAAAAAATTGAAGGTGCACAGGTTGAAAAAATCAATGATGGTGAGGCAATTAAGGTTACATTCGAGTCAGGGATTCTTTATGCTACAAACTCAAGCACACTGAATACTGCATCACGTGAGTCTTTGAATAAATTTGCTACCTCACTTTTGGAAAACCCAGATACTGATATTAAGATTTTTGGTCATACTGACAGCACTGGTAGTGATGCTATCAATAATCCATTATCTGAAAAGAGAGCGGAGTCGGTTTACAACTATTTGGTAGCAAGAGGTGTAGCTGGAAAAAGAATGATTTCTCAAGGTTTTGGCTCAAGCGATCCAATTGCCGACAACTCAAGTGTGTCTGGACGTGCTCAAAATCGTCGTGTGGAAATCTTTATTCTTCCTAATGACAAGATGATTCAAGATGCTAAGCAACAAGCTAATTAATCTGATATAAGAATATGTTATACAAAATCGCATTGTCTGCTATGATAGTGCGATTTTTTTTGTTTTCAAAATTGAAATATTTATCATGACAGAACAAATATTAATTCCTGACAATGCTTCTAAAACTGAGAAGTATGAAGTGTTGTTTCCCCAAATACAAGGCTTATTGGAATCTGAAAACGATATTATAGCCAATATGGCAAATATAGCAGCAGCTTTGAAAGAGGTGTTTAATTTCTTTTGGGTTGGTTTTTATATTGTAAGGGATGACGAATTGGTTTTAGGTCCATTTCAAGGTCCGATAGCATGCACTCGCATTAAGTATGGGAGAGGTGTATGTGGAACTTCTTGGAAAGAGGCCAAGACTATTATTGTGCCAGATGTGGATAAATTTCCAGGACATATTGCATGTAGTTCTTTATCAAAATCAGAGATAGTAATACCATTATTTGCTGATGACAACGTGGTCGCTGTGCTCGATGTGGATAGCGATTCATATGATATGTTTGACTCTATAGACGCATTATATTTAAACAGAATATGTGCGTTGTTTAATTTATAGATGTTATTTTATTTTTGCAGATTTATGGCAGATTTGATCTTTGAAGTATAAACAAATTGGTGCTTAATCATTACAATGTAGTTGTTAGTATATTTTTGTTGATACTCATTAAAATGCTTCATTATATATAGTAGTTCTTTATATATATTTGTGGTCTGATTCTGTTAATTCCACACTATATTGTTATTTTTTTCCTATGTGCTTTTTGTGAAATTAATAATAATAATCTGACTTATGAATTTTATAAAGAACATGAAATATATAAACGCATTAGGTGTAAGTAAAAGTAACTGTATTTTCCTGTTTGTTCTAATAATGAATGTTTTTCCTTATTCATTATTAGCTCAACAAGCAAAGAATATATTTCCGAAAAATATTGTTGGGAGTGTAATATTTGCTGTAGAGGAAGATCCAGTTGAATATGCTACAATACAACTGTTAAAAGCAAAGGATAGTACAGTTGTAGTGAGCTCTGCTACCGACAAGGCGGGAGAGTTTGTGCTGAGCAAAGTTGTTCCTGATAATTATATTTTGAAAACATCCTATATTAGTTTTGAAACCCAATATCATAATATCAATACTGAGTCTTTTCAAACAAAACAGGTTTCAATTCCTGTGATAAAGCTCAACGAGCAGTCTATTTTGCTATCTGAAACTATAGTGGTTGGTAAGATTCCTGATATGATAGTTAAAGAGGATACCATTGAATATAATCCTGCAGCATATAATTTGCATAAAAGCTCATTGGTGGAGGATCTGCTTAAACGGCTACCTGGTGTGGAGGTTGATATGGATGGCAAGATAACTGTTGCAGGAAAGGAGATAAGAAGAGTAACTGTGGATGGTGAGAACTTCTTTGGTAGAGATCCCAAAATGACAACCCAGAATTTAGAGATAGATATAATTGAGAAATTGCAAGTTATTGAAAAAAAATCTGACTTAGAGGAGCTAACAGGCATAGATGACGGTAAACGAGAAACAATCATTAATATAACTATCAAACAAGATAAGAAACGTGGGTGGATAAATAATATTCAGGCAGGTTTGGGAAGTCTCACTCAAGATGTATCTCCTGATAATTTGAGGTATGAAACTCGAAGTATGTTCAATCGTTTTGTTGGGGATAATAAATATAGCATTGTGATAAATGCAAGCAATAATTCAGAACGTGGGCAAGGCGTAAACGCTAACGAGTCTGTGGGGTTGAATATGATAAATGTTTTTAGCGAAAAGTTCAAAATCTCGGGCGATATGTCTTATAGTGGAGGGGATAGCTTCATGAAACGAAAGAGCTTTAGGCAGAATATCTTAGTTGATAGTGTTTCATATCGAAGTAGTGAGTCGGAGTCAAAGAATATAGACCATAGAGTCTCGTTGGATTATCGATTTGAATATACACCGTCAGAAAATACAACAATATTGTTTTCTCCAAATATATCTCTTTCAAAGTCTCATGCTAATGATACTTCCTATACTGCTACTATGGCTGGAGATATTGATAAAACTGAAGTTAACAATAGTGTTGGGAGAGGCTCGAATAAATCTAATGGAATTAACCTATCTGGTAACTTGATAGTGTCGCACAAGTTTGCGAAAAAAGGTAGAGTTGCGACCTTTAACTTTAATGGTGACTTGAGTAACAATGATAGATTAGGCTATAACAAGTCTGTAAGTGAGTTTTTGATGATGCCTGAAAGGAATCAGTATCTTAATCAAGAATCAAAAACATTAACCAAATCGGGTGGATATGGCATTAATGCATCGTATGTAGAGCCTATATTTTCGGGTATCTTTTTACAATTCTCTTATGATATGCGTAGCAATGACAGTCATAATCTTCGTAATACATATGAATATGATATGAATGTAGATGATTTTACCATTTTGAACCCCGAGTATAGCAAAAGCTTATTGAACAATAATTTAAATCAAACATTATCGCTAAGCTTGCGATCAATGAAGGAGAAGTTTAGCTATAATGCAGGATTCAATGTTGTTCCATCATACATCAAGAGTAAGAGTTATGTAAAGGATGGTATAGCCGTCGGGGTTGACTCAATTGTGCACGCTCCAGGTGGTAGAAATGTTGTGAACTATTCGCCTGATGGTGGATTTACATATAGGTTTTCTAAAGATAAGAATTTAAACTTCAATTATAGAGGTAATACATCTCAACCATCAATAGACCAATTAGACCCTACTGAGGATTTGACTAATCCTTTAAGTATTAGGTCGGGCAATCCAGATTTATTACCATCTTTCTCAAATAATGTGACAATGATGTACAACTTTTCAAATAGAGAAAAGCAGCAGTCTCTGAGAGCAAATATATCATATGGGTTTGTTATAAATCAAATTATAAACAAAACTTTTTATGAAGCTAATACGGGTATTCAAAAGACTCATCCAATAAATCAGAATGGTATGTGGAATAGTAGTGCAAACATACTATTTAGCACACCGATTGGTAAAAAGAAAAAAATTCAGTTTAGCACAAGTAGTGATGTCTCATTGCGCAATCAAATTGGCTATATGTCTTTTAAAGCTGACACCGAATCTAAAAATACTGCAAAAACATTGTCTCTTAATGAGACTTTGACTTTCAGTTATAGGCATGATTGGCTGTATCTTCAATCGAGAAGTTCGATTAGATATTCATCTACTCACAATTCTTTAGAAGATAGAAAAAATCAGGAGGATATAAGTTATAGAGCGGGTCTTAATGCAAGTGCAACACTACCATATTCATGGATTTTCGAATCAAGTTTGCAATATTCTGGACAAAGTGGATTGAGCACAGGTTATAATCGTAACGAGACAATATGGGATGTTAATGTTAACAAGCGCATTATGAAAAACAAGCAAGGTACTCTGAGTTTGAAATGGACCGACCTCTTGCAGCAGCGATTGAGCATTAGAAGAAATGTAACAAGTAATTATATAGAAGACTCAGAGTCTAATGTGATGACTGGTTACTTTTTGGTTAGCTTTGCTTACCGTTTTAATAGCTTTGGTGGTAAAGGTGGAGGCAGAGGTAATCGTCAGGACGGAGAGCGAATGAGACGAGGAGACTTTGGCGGAGACAGCTTTGGTGGTCGTGGGCGAATGTATTAAATTACACCATAGATTCAATCAAAGTTGCTTCGATTGATTATCACATTGCATATCGATCCAAATAATGTTGTTTGGATCGATATAATTAATAACATTTATACCCTATGATACTAAATGTGTAAATAAATCCCTATGCTCGTTTAGATGCTGGTATTCAATCTTATGACTTTTTAATCGCTCTTCAAGTGCTGATAAATCTTCTTTGTTGTTGAGCTCAATACCTACTACAGCGGGACCAGCCTCTCTATTGTTTTTCTTAGTGTATTGAAAATAAGTAATATCATCATCTGGACCCACAACATCATTAACAAACTCTCTGAGTGAGCCAGGTCGTTGAGAAAGGCTTATTAAGAAATAGTGCTTCAGTCCTTCGTATAGCAATGAGCGTTCTTTTATCTCTTCGGTTCTTGTTATATCATTATTTCCACCACTAATGATACATACAACGTTCTTCCCTTTAATCTTGTCACTATAAAAATCAAGTGCACTTATTGAGAGTGCGCCAGCTGGCTCTACTACGATTGCATCTTCATTATATAATCTAAGTATAGTTGTGCATACTTTCCCTTCAGGCACGAGGATAATATCATCAAGGTTTTTGCGACATATTTCGAAAGCAGTATCTCCAACACGCTTAACTGCCGCACCATCGACGAATTTATCAATGTTTTCTAAAGTGGTATTGGAGCCATTGTATATTGATGTTCGCATGGATGCTGCACCTTGAGGCTCCACTCCTATAATTTTAGTTTGAGGGCTAAGTTGTTTGAATACAGTGCTAACGCCAGCTGCTAACCCACCACCACCTATAGGTATAAATAAATAATCAATTGATTGCTTAGAGTCTTCCATGATCTCTAAACCCACTGTACCTTGTCCTGCAATAATTTTATCACCATCAAAAGGATGAATAAATACTGCATTGTGCTCTTCACAAAACTTGCTTGCACTTTCAAAAGATTCATCAAAAGTATCCCCTTTCAATATAACTTCTACTTTGTCTTTTCCGAATAACTTTACTTTGTTCACCTTTTGCTTTGGAGTGGTGAGAGGCATAAAAATTGTTGCTCTAATATTTAATTTGTTGCAAGCATATGCAACTCCTTGGGCATGATTGCCTGCACTTGCGCACACAACGCCTTGAGATATCTCGTCAGGCGACATACTGCAAATTTTATTATAAGCACCTCTAAGTTTGTAAGATCTAACTGGTTGTAAATCCTCCCGCTTTAACAATATATTAGCACTATATTGCTCGCTAAGGCTTTCGTTTACCGTTAAAGGAGTGTGTAGCACTACGTCCTGTAATGTTACCTTTGCTTTATATATATCTTCTATTTTTATCATTGTTCCGAATGGGGGGTAAATAATATTTATTTAATAACCAATGCGCAAAGTTATTGAAAATAATTTTGATAAATGAAAAAGGAGCTGCTCTATTAAAAGAAACAGCTCCGTAATTATATTAGTTTTGTAATACCCTTATTATTTCTTTGGAGTATCAGTCATATAAAACACTAAAGATGAGCCAGACATAATATCTTTATAAGTAATGTGTTTTAAATTGTAAGCTTGTCCATTTAGCTCCACTTTTTCCACATACATATTTTTATCAGACAAATTCTTTGCCTCCATAGTGAAATACTTGCCATTGCCAACATTGATTTTAGCACCTTCTATTTGTGGTGCTCCAAGAACAAACTCTCCATTAACTGGATTCATTGGATAGAATCCCATAGCTGAAAACATATACCATGCCGACATTTGTCCACAGTCGTCGTTTCCAATTAGTCCATCAGGTTTGTTTTTATAAAAATCTGTGGTAATTTGACGTACCAAGCGTTGAGTTTCTTCGGGTCTGTCAAGATAGTTGTAAATATATGCTATATGATGACTTGGTTCATTACCATGAGCATATTGACCAATCAATCCAGTTACATCTGAAAGCTTGCCTGTGCTTTCTTGTGTAGTGTTGAAGAAATAGTCTAATAATTCTCCAGCAGCCTCTTTGCCTCCTAGTACTTCTATCAATCCTTCTACATCTTGCATTACATGCCAAGTATATTGGAGAGCGTTACCTTCGGTATAGTGTCCTCCAACACTTGAGTCGGCGTGTGCTAACTGGTATGGATCGAAAGGCTCAAGCCAATTACCTTTTGAGTCTTTAGGGCGCATTGCTTTAGATTCGCTATCATATAGATTCTTATAATAGTTGGAGCGTTTCATAAAGAACTCATAATCTTCTGTTTTGCCAAGCTTTTCAGCCATCAAAGCAGCGCAGTAGTCATCAAAGCCACACTCAAGAGTACGTGATACTGACTCCAATTTAATTAAATCGTAAGGATAGTATCCATACTTATCATATGCCTCCCAGTCAGATTTGTAGTGATTGCTTGTTGTAATAGATTTCTTTATCTCATTGTATGCTTGCTCAGCGTCAAATCCAGTAGTGCCATTTAAATATGCACTAACAATCATCGGTATTGAGTGGTTGCCAATCATTGTATATGTCTCTTGTCCCCAAAGTGACCAGATCGGTAGGTGTCCTTGTTGTTCGCTATAATCTAACATTGAATTAATAAAGTTAGGTATAAGCTCCGGTGATAGTATCGTGTACATTGGGAAGCCAGCACGGAATATATCCCATTGTGACCATGTAGAGTAGTATTTTCCCGATGGCGATTGAGTTACTTCGCGATTTGGTCCTGTATATTTACCGTCCACATCAGCAATGTTGTTTGGCTGGATGTATAGGTGATACATTGATGTGTAGAAGTTAACTTTATCATCATTAGTTCCATTTATCTGAACTCTTGTTAGATATTTGTTCCATTCATCAACTGCACCTTTGTGCACTTTTTCAAAATCAAAGTGATTAGCTTCAGCTGTTAGATTTGCCTTAGCTCCATCAATGCTCGCCGATGACATACCTATCTTCATATTAACTGTTTCGCTATCACCCATATCAAATGCAAGCAAATATCTTGATGATTTCTCGAACTTGCTTTCAGGTTCTAATTTTTCAGTAACAGTGAAGGGTTTGTCAAACTCTATAACAAAATAATAGATTCTGTTTACCCACTCAGTGCGGCGAGTAAATCCTGAAATAACTCTATCACTTTCAAACGTTACTTCATTTTCTAAAACGTGGGTATGTATTCTTGCATTTTGCCATACAAGACCACTTTGGAAATCTACCAATAGGTTTGCACTTTCACCTTTTGGATAGGTGTATTTGTGAAATGCCACGTGTGGTGAAGCCGTTGTTTCAACTGTTACATTGTTATCTTTAAGATGTACTGTGTAGTATCCAGGACTTGCTTTCTCTGTGGACTTGTCAAAATGGCTATCTAAATTGTCACGCTTCTCACCAGCAAATGGTTGTACTAATAAATCTCCTAAGTCAACACATCCTGTTCCATTAAGTCTATTTTGAGTGAAGCCCTGAATAAGAGAATCCTCATAAAAGTATCCAGAACAGTATTCCCAAGTGTAGTTGCCCGTTTGAGGTCCTGTCTGAATCATACCCAGAGGATATGTAGCACCAGGAAAAGTGTGTCCAGTAAATGCAGTTCCGATGAAAGGATTTACGTATTGTGTCAAATCGCTCTCATCCACAAATGTTGTTTTGTTTTCCTTTTGCGTACATGCAAAGGCTAACAAAATAGTGAATAGAAATAAAACTGATTTTCTCATGCTTATTTATTATTAATTATAATTTTGTTTCTTCTTAAACAGCTTTGTTTATTTTAGAATTTTCGTTAGGTATTCTTTCTGAGGATTCCGAATTTATGGTTTCGAATTTATATCCTTCATCTATCAGCCACTTGATTGATTCTGGCAGTGCGTATCTCAAATTGTTTTCTGCTTTGAGTGAGTCATGAAAAACTATAATAGAGCCATTACGCACATATTGTTTTACATTTTGCAACACTTGCTGAGGGGTCATCCATTTACTATAATCGCGTGTTACTACGTCCCACATTATTACTTCATATCCTTCTTGTTGCAATCTGCTGCATTGGTTGTACCTCATATGACCATGAGGAGGACGAAAGAGGGTGGAGTTTATAAGCTCTTTGGCTAAGTTTGCATTATGAAGAAACTCCTCATTGCTGTGCTTCCATCCTTGCAAGTGATTGTAAGTATGGTTGCCCACTTTATGCCCTTTTTCAATAATTGATTCAAAAATAGCTGGGTGTTTTCTGACATTGTCACCCACACAAAAGAAAGTAGCCTTTATTTCAAAGCTATCCAAAATATCTAATACCCATGGTGTAACCTCAGGTATTGGACCATCATCAAACGTTAGATATATTGTTTTATTGCTTTTATTTTCAATCCTCCATCGTGCTCCAGGAAAAAGAGCACGATAGAGTAACGGCGGCTGTTCGATGATCATAATAATTTGTTTGCAACCATATATTTTAATAATTTGCTAATTTGCCGTATTACTGTCCTTGCATTGCTTTATTAAATTGCTCGAATAACTGAGGGCTATGCTGCTTCATAATATGCAAAGAGTTCTGCAAGTTGTTATCCACATTGGCTTGTTCAACAGAGTCTCCTTCGTGTCGGAAGTATCCCCTGATAGAACTACTTGCAACTTCTTTAACAATCTCATCACCGATGTATCTTGCACCAATCATATAATATGACTGTGCGCGGTCTAATAACTCTTCAGTATTCTCTTGATATTTATCTTTGTCATACTCAATATATACAGAATTGAGCGTCATCAGTGATTGAATATTATATAGCACATCAATCATTGTGTTTCCTAATTGTTTTGGGGTCAATCTATCATACCAATCAAGATTCGCTTGTATCCTTTCCTCTATTTCATTTGTGAGCTTTTGAGCTTTTTCTTTCTCGCCAAGGAAATGGTATGCACGAGCAAACATAATTCCATCGTTGCCATAAGCTACGGCAGATCCTGGCATAACTGATGTAGCTTTGTCTAAAGCTGCAAGTGCTTTTTCTTTTTCACCATCGTTTATTAATGCTTCTATCAGCTGATTAAAATAGATTCTGAATGTGGAAATCATCCTTCTGCTTGTTTCATCAAGATAAAGATTTGGATTCTCTTCTAATCCACCCCAACGGAACTTATTCATCAAATTGTCATATGCCTTCTCTGTATTGACACCTCCGCTTAGTGGAGTACCAGGAACAACTTGATAAGCTAAACCAGTCAGTGAAAAGTTGCTGTTTTGAAGATTCAAATATAAGTTTCTGTCAACAGTTGTAGCAAAGTATATTGATCGCTTCCAGTCTTCATCATTTAAGTTGGAAAGCATCTCCATAATCATCAACTCTTGGCGATAAACTGCTGATTTGTCTCCAAGATTGATATACATTTTATCTGAAGGCTTTGAGTGTATAGATTCCCAATCAATCTTTGTTGTATCCACATTTAGATATAGCTTATTGGCAGGTATAACCTGTGTTTCGCCTGTGTTGAATGGGTTTTTGGGTTTATAGCCACCTTCTCTCAGTTTTTCCATTACCTCTTTTAAGGAGACATTATCCTTAAATTCATTAGCGTCATAATATTGGTTGTAAGAAATAGAAGGAATGCTATTTTGCTTCAAAACATCTTGTATTTCTTTTTGAGTAACGATAAATGCTGCTGCTCCAGACTCGCCCGAATATTTGTCACGCTTCCATTTTATTGGAAGGGGAGTTGACTCATATGCCTGATTAAGCATTTGATCTACATACCACTCTGTTTGCAAGAAGCTTAGATTTGTAACTCTTACATCTGTTCGGAATCCTTCAGTCTCCTGCACATACCAAAGCGGATAGGTATCATTATCTCCATTGGTGAAAAGAATACCATTAGGCTCTACACAACTCAAATAGTTCATTCCTGTGTCACGAGCCAATGTTCTGCCAGATCTGTCGTGATCATCCCAGTTTTGAGATACCATTTGAAGCGGAACTAATAGTGCAACAAGAGAAACAATAGTTGCTGTTAGAGTCGTGTTTTTAATATAATTTCTTAGGAATCTGCTAATACCTGCCACCCCAATTCCCGTCCATATCGCAAATGCATAGAATGAGCCCGCATAAGCATAATCTCTTTCTCGTGGCTCATATGGAGTTTGATTTAGATATAAGACTATTGCCAAGCCTGTCATAAAGAAAAGTAAGAATACGATTGAGAAGCTTTGCTTTCCTTTTTTGCGCAAGTTTAATTGATATATTATGCCGAATATTCCCAAAATAAATGGTAGTAAATAGTATTTATTGTGACCTTTATTATCTACTATCTCGGGAGCAATGTTGTCTTGAGGTCCTAAGCCTAATACATATTCATCTATAAAGCTGATACCAGTAATCCAGTTGCCTTTGGTTAAACCCCCGTCAGATTGAATATCATTTTGTCTTCCCGAAAAGTTCCACATAAAATAACGCCAATACATGAAGTTGATTTGATAATTGAACAAAAACTTCAAGTTGTCGAAAAATGTAGGCATAATATTTCTATCCACGCCAGCCCAACTTTCGTAGCCCTGCATATGCAGATTGTATCCCGCTGATGATGGATGAGTATGCATTCTTGGGAATAACATCGTGTTGTTATACTTGTATGTAGGTATTTTAGACACTATGTATTGGTCTTTTTGATCTTCAGATGTTTTTACTACTCTGCTATAAGAGTTCTTTTCACTAACTATCTCAGCACGTCCCTGTGCATCTCGAGCAATTTGAGAAGTAAATGTAGTGCCGTGAAGTAATGGAGTTTGCCCATATTGTTCTCTATTTAGGTAGCTACCCAAAGAGAATACATCTTCAGGAGAATTAAGGTCTAACGGTGGGTTTGCTGATGACCTAATGGGTATTATCGCATATGCAGAAAAGCCAATTAAGATTACAAGAAGACTCGACATTGATAGATTCAAGAATTTGATGTTAATGAAATCCTTGACAAATACGAGATATGAAGCTGCTGCAATGAGAATAAGCCAAAGCCAAACACTACTACCTATAAATAGTATCCCCGAAAGTGCAATACTCAACATGAATGATACACGAGCTCTCTTAAGGTTGCCTTTATCAGTGATAGTTTCGATGACAGACCAAAGCAAGCTACCAACTAATAGAATCAAATATACTACAACTCCTGTATTGTATGACATGCCAAGAGTGTTCACAAAAAACATCTCAAACCATCCGCCCACTTTTGTGAAACCTGGTATTACACCAAACATTAAAATAGCTATTAATCCAAAAGAAAGAAGAAGTGCTATCACGCCACTTTTCCAAGTAGGATTGCTATTCTTCTTGTAGTAATAAACCATCACAATTGCTGGAATTGCTAAGAGGTTTAGTAAGTGAACACCAATAGACAATCCCATAACATATGCTATGAGCACAATCCATTTGTCCGAGTCCGCTTTGTGTGCATTGTCTTCCCATTTCAGTATTAGCCAAAAGACAAGGGCAGTAAGCATTGATGAGAATGCATACACTTCACCCTCAACTGCCGAGAACCAAAATGTGTCAGAGAATGTATATATTAATGAGCCAACTAAACCACTACCAATAACGATGATTAGTTGTCCCAAATTTAGTTCGTTTTTGCCTTCACCCACCACCAATTTGCGAGTTAGATGAGTGATAGTCCAGAATAAAAACAAAATAGTAAGAGCACTTAGTATTGCCGACATACTATTTACCATAACAGCTACCCTGCTTGGATCATTTGTTAATTGTGTGAATAAGTTTGCAACCAACATAAAAATTGGTGCGCCAGGTGGGTGACCTACTTCGAGCTTGTATGCTGCTGATATAAATTCTCCACAATCCCAAAAGCTCGCAGATGACTCTATTGTGAGTAAATAAACTATAGCTGCTATTACGAAAATAGCCCAACCAGTAATGTTGTTGATTAGCTTGTATCTCTTCATTATCAAATTGTAAATATTAAATATCTAAAGCAAATTTGAGGCAAAGATAAGAAAAACAATCAGTTTGTGTTTGGCAATAGCTATGCAATTAAACTTAGGCTATTAAAAAAAGTAAAATGTTTTGGTTGATATTTTGACAGTTGCGTTATTTTGCAATAAAAATGCCTCAAATAATTGCATAATATCAGTAATCAAAGCATTTTTATTACCTTTGCGCTTTGTTTTAGAATAAATATAATGTTTTTATTCAATTAAATTTTCATTTGTGTATTATGCCGCAAATATCTGAGCGAGGCTTGCTGATGCCCGCTTCACCCATTAGAAAATTATCACCTCTGTCGGATGCAGCAAAAAAAAGAGGTGTCAAAGTATATCATTTAAATATTGGTCAGCCCGATTTGCCTACGCCTCAGGTTGCCTTAGATGCAATTAAATCTATTGATAGAACTACGCTTGAGTACAGCCCGAGTGATGGATACAGATTTTATCGAGAGAACTTGGTTAATTATTACGCAAAGTTCAACATTAATGTAACTGCTGATGATATAATAGTAACCGCAGGAGGATCTGAGGCTGTTTTATATGCATTCATGGCTTGTCTTAATCCAGGTGATGAAATCATCGTGTCGGAGCCCGCTTATGCCAACTATATGGCTTTTGCAGTATCTGCTGGCGCAATTATAAAAACTATTCCCACAAGTATTGAGACTGGTTTTAAGTTGCCTTCATTCGAGATACTTGAAGGACTTATAACTCCCAAAACAAAAGGGGTTCTTATTTGTAATCCTAATAATCCTACTGGATATGTATATACTGCTGACGAGATGGATAAAATCCGTCGGTTAGTTCAGAAGCATAATCTATATCTGTTTTCGGATGAGGTTTATCGTGAGTTTATTTATAGTGATGACCCTTATATCTCAGCATGTCATTTAGAAGGTATTGAAGAGAATGTAGTTCTTATTGATTCTGTATCCAAGCGATATAGTGAATGTGGCATTCGTATTGGTTGTTTGATTACAAAGAATAAGAAGTTGCATGATACTGTTATGAAGTTTTGTCAAGCACGCCTAAGTCCACCTCTTATTGGACAAATTGCTGCTAATGCCTCTCTCGAAGCTGATGATGATTATATGAAATCAAACTTTGAGGAGTATCGTAGCAGAAGGGATTTCTTGATTGATAGGCTTAATAAGATTCCAGGAGTGCATGCACCTACACCGATGGGTGCTTTCTATACAGTTGTTAGCCTTCCCGTAGAAGATGCTGATGATTTCTGTGCTTGGTGTTTATCTGACTTTCAATATGAAAATCAAACAATATTCTTGGCTCCCGCCTCAGGATTCTATATAACTCCTGGAATGGGCAAAAAAGAAGTTCGTCTTGCTTATGTGCTTAATAAGGACGACTTGGGTAAGGCAATGACAGTGTTGGAGAGAGCATTAGAAGTTTATTCAAACAACAAGTAATGAGTGTGGAGTTTTTTATAGCCAAACGAATATACAAGGGCGACAGAAGCGATGAGAAGCGTGTATCTTCGCCAGCTATTAAAATTGCTATTTCGGGTATTGCTCTCGGATTGGCAATAATGATTGTGTCAGTTTGCATTATAGTTGGCTTTAAAAAAGAGATACGTGAAAAGGTTGTCGGCTTTGGTTCTCATATCCAAATAACAAGCTTTAATAATGAATCTGATTACGAAGATCATCCAATCGCAATTTCTGATTCACTAAAAACCTTTCTAACTTATCACCCTCAGGTAGCACATGTTCAGGAATACATAAGCAAGCCAGGCATTATCAAAACTAAAGAAGATTTCTTGGG
The DNA here is from genome assembly GCA_964575445.1 of uncultured Proteiniphilum sp. Lineage (GTDB taxonomy): Bacteria > Bacteroidota > Bacteroidia > Bacteroidales > Dysgonomonadaceae > Petrimonas. The sequence continues at coordinate 41,992 of CAZNRT010000003.1, forward strand.
TATTGTTCTTAAAGGAGTTTCTGATAACTATGATTGGGAGTTCTTCAAGAAGAATATTACAGAAGGCAACATAATTAACCAAAGCGATTCTACCATTGGTAATCAGGCTATTTTGTCGAAATATGTTGCTAATAAGTTGCATCTTAATCTGGGCGATAACTTTACAACATATTTTGTGCAGGAGCCTGTTCGTGCTCGACAGTTTAAGATTGTAGGCTTGTATGAAACAAATTTTGAGGAATATGACAAGCTTTTCGCCGTTGTTGACTCCAAAGTTCTTGCTCGACTCAATGGCTGGGACAGTGACATGGCTACGGGCGTTGAGCTACTTCTTAAAGATTTTGATAATATTGATGACACAACGCAAGATTTATTCTTTTCTATAGTCTCTAAAAAGGACAGATTGGGAAATAGTCTTTATGCTCGTTCGATTAAAGATATAAATCCAATGATATTTAACTGGCTTAGCCTTTTAGATATGAATGTTTGGGTTATACTTGTGCTTATGACCTTGGTATCGGGTTTTACTATGATTTCAGGTCTGTTGATAATTATCTTAGAACGAACAAATATGATTGGTATGCTTAAATCTATGGGAGCAAGAGATTTCAGTATCCGAAAGGTGTTCTTATATTTATCTGCATTTCTTATTGGTCAGGGGATGATGTGGGGTAATATTATTGGACTATCATTTTGTTTGCTTCAAAAAAACTTCCAGATCCTCAAACTTGACCCCACTACCTATTATTTAGCATCTGTTCCAATCGATCTCAATCCTCTTTATGTTGTTTTTCTCAACATTGCTACCCTAATAATCTCACTACTGATGATGTTGGGACCCTCATATCTTATTGCAAAGATAACTCCAATCAAATCAATCAAGTTTGAGTAGATATTCGGTTAGACTCATGGTGTGCCTATCATAGGAAATAATCTGCCATTTTTGGGCAACAACTCCATTTTTCTATTGGAACGGCTACAATATGGTGGATTTGCTTGCTGTTTTGTATCAAATCGAAATTATTTTCAATCCAACGGTGTTAATTAACATATTTCATGGTGGATTATTTGAAATGTGTATTATATTTGCAGAACACAAAAGGGTTCTTTGAAATAATGTACACATTATTACTGATTATGACTCTCACAAAACATAAACAATTATATTATTTTTTTCTAACCGAGTTCTATTGTGAGTTTTTGTAGATTATATGTATTACCATTCTCAATTATTCTAATTGTAATTTACAAATCCGTTATAGTCAATATTTATTTATACAACTTTTTAATTAGGTTGTTGCTGAGCTTACAAATATTTTGGTTTTTTAGTCAATTGCTCTCTATTATAAAAATAGTGATTTTGTAAACCTAATAGAGACTCAATTTTTGTTTGATAGTAAGCGCATGAATAACATTATCTTTGAAGATTGTATTATCTGTAAGCAGTAAACGAGAATAGATAGCGAAAGATTTTAGAGAGAAATATTATTACTTTCGTAATTCGAATGCTTCCAAACTTGAGGAACAAATTTGCTTGTCAACTAATGTTTTTTTTGTAATTCAACAAGTAAATAAACAACTTAGGGTGGCTTTTATTATTCTAATTGTTTCTGACATTTTAAGCTGAATTCATTTTTTGAAGTATTTATTACTAACTTACATAGCTTGTTCGTTATGAAATGCGTACAGCTACAAAACTCTACTTATTATAAATTGTACAAATTATTGTTGTGTACATCATTGAACTCTTTAGAGGCTGCTTCTTTTGTAGGAGTAGCCTCTTTTTTTTGTTGTATTTCTGTTATAAGTCTTATCTTTGCATCCATACAATTAATATACTTTATTACATGAAAAAGTGCTTCTTATTTGGCTTTCTAATAGCCATGAGCTTTGGAATATCAAAAGCTCAAAACCAGTCCGAACGATATTCGGAGATAACAAATCCAAAACTTATTCACATCAACAAGGAGCCTGCTAAGGCAAGTTTTTTCTCGTTTGACGATGTAGATAGTGCGTTGGGTGCTTCACTTACATCCAAAGGCGATAACTTTATATTGCTTAATGGAATATGGAAGTTCAATTATGTTGACAATTTTAGTGCTCGTCCAATGGAAGGGTTCTATGAATCAAGTTTTGATGATTCTTCATGGAGTGATATTAAAGTTCCAGGCAATTGGGAAAACCAAGGCTTTGGGTACCCAATCTATGTGAACGCCACATATGAGTTTACTTCACGAGGCTTTCCACCTTTTTGGGATATTCCAAATCCTCCATATGTTCCAGAAGAATTTAATCCCACTGGTACATATAGGAGGGAGTTTGAGATACCCAACTCATGGAGCGACAAAGATATTATAGTAAGTTTTGATGGAATAAAGGGTGCGTCCTACGTATATCTCAATGGAGAGTTTGTGGGAATGAGCAAGGATAGCAAGCTTCCAGCACGCTTTGATATTACGGGAAAAGCAAAGGTAGGCAGGAATGTGTTGTCAGTACAAACACATCGTTGGAGTGATGCCACATATTTGGAATGTCAAGACTTTTGGCGTATTAGTGGATTTGAGCGTGATGTATATGTATATGCCAGACCCAAAACTCATATCAATGATTTCTTTGCTCAAGCAGGATTAGATGAAAGCTATCAAAATGGTGTGTTCGCATTGGATGTTGAAATTTCTGGAAAGAATTCTTATGTTATTGATTACACTTTGACGGACGATAAAGGCAAGAAAGTTGTTTCTAATTCCAAGGCTGGCAAGGGTGATAGCTCTATAAGTTTTGATAATATTATTATTGCAAATATAAAACAATGGTCGGCTGAAGAGCCTAATCTATATACTTTAGCAATAGAGTTGAAGAGCAATGATGGAAAAACAATAGAGGCTACTTCCATAAAAGTTGGCTTTAGAACCGCCGAAGTCAAAGGTACAGAGTTTCTTGTTAATGGAAAGCCTGTTCTAATCAAGGGTGTGAATATTCACGAACATAATGAGCATACAGGACATTACGTCACTGAGGAGCTTATGCGCAAAGATTTTGAATTGTTCCGAAAGTACAATGTCAACACTGCCCGAACTGCCCACTATCCTCAACCCGAAATGTTCTATCGTCTTGCCGATGAATATGGTATTTATGTAATAGATGAAGCTAATGTGGAGAGTCACGGCATGGGTTACAATCTTAAAGTGGGAGGTACCTTAGCAAACAATCTTCTCTTTTATGAAGATCATATGAATCGTACAATAGGAATGGTGGAACGTGACAAAAATCACCCCTCAGTAGTCACATGGTCTTTAGGCAACGAGTCGGGCAATGGATATAACTTCTACCAAACTTATCTTTGGGTAAAAGGTAGAGACAAGACGCGCCCCGTGCAATATGAGCAGGCTAAAAATGAGTGGAACACAGATATCATTTGCCCTATGTATCGCACACCAGAGGATATGGAGAAATATGCTAACGACCCAAGCTCTGACCGTCCATTTATTCAGTGTGAGTATGCCCATGCTATGGGAAATAGTCTTGGCAACTTTACGGAGTATTGGGATTTAATTCGCAAGTATCCAATACTGCAAGGTGGTTGCATCTGGGATTGGGTAGATCAGGGCTTTGCAGTAACAGATAAAGATGGAATGAAATACTGGACATTTGGTGGAGATTACGGACCAAAGGGAACCCCATCAGCAGGAGACTTCTGTATTAATGGAGTGATATATCCTGACAGAACTGTGAAGCCTCATACGGAGGAGATGCGCAAAGTGTATCAAAATGTATGGTTTAAGAACCTTGATGCTATCAAAGGAACTGTTGATATTTACAATGAGAATTTCTTTATCGATCTTAGTCAATACAGTATCGAATATGAGATAAAATCTAATGGTAAGGTTTTGAAAAAAGGAGACCTCAACGTTAATGTAATGCCACAAGAGACTAAGACTGTTTCAGTTCCTTCTATAAGCCAATTCAATAATTCAGATAAGCAGATTACAATAACCTTTTTTGTGAAGCAAAAGAATGCAACTCGATTGATTCCTGCTGGATGGATTGTGTCACGAGATCAGTTTGTGGTAAATGATTATTTGCCACTAAAGGCGTATAACTCAAAACCCGCAAAGCTGGAGGAGTCAGAAGCTCAGATTGTTGTAAGTGGAAATGGATTTAAAGCTATCTTCGATAAGCAATCGGGAACTATGATATCATATATTTATAAAGGAACCGATTATATTAACGACTCATTTGGACCTCGTCCTTTCTTCTGGAGAGCACCTTTAGATAATGATTATGGTGCAGGAATGCCAAGGAAGTTGGATGCTTGGCACAAAGCCAGTTATCAGAACTTGAAGGCTGAGGATATGAAAATTGAAACAGGAACTGAAACCACAATCAGTTGCCTATACACTTATGCTGAGGCAAATGCCACTTGGAATGTGAAATACACTATATATAATGATGGAAAGATTAAAGTAGATAACCATTTTGACTCATCAAAGAGCAATTTGCCGTTAGTATTCAGAGTTGGTATGAGAATGCAAATGCCAAATGAGTTTGTAAATGCTGAGTATTATGGACGTGGTCCTTGGGATAATTATAGTGATCGCAAGACGTCTGCATTTATCGATAGATACAAATCACCTATTAAAGATATGGTAGAGAAATATGTGTTTGCTCAAGAGAATGCTCATCATGTGGATGCAAGTTGGTTGGCACTATCTACCAAGTCGGGCAAAGGGTTGCTTATAGCTTCTGATGATACATTCGAGTTTAATGTTTCTAATTACTTGCTCGAAACAATTAGCAATGGAGACAATTGGCACAATGATGCAGCCGTTGGCACTGCTCCCGAAAAGAAACACCGCAACGCATATAAGCCTTCAGATAAGGTGGATTTGTTTATAGACTATCGCATGCAGGGTGTGGGTGGCAACAATAGTTGGGGAAATTTGCCTGAGCCTCCTTATCGTATCGTTCCAAGTGATACGAATGTGAATTATAGCTTTACGATTATTCCTATTTCAGGCACTGGGGATATTGATAAGCAGTACAAGTGATGACGCTTAATTTATTATTATGTTTGTTGTAATAGCCCTTATGCTGGTAGGTATCTTTATTGGATATTCATTAAGAAATAAGAAAATGATATGGATAGGGCATATTATCACTGTTCTTATCTGGTTCTTACTTCTCATTTTGGGTGTAGAAGTAGGAGCCAATAAGGATGTAATCAACAATATAAGCACACTCGGAATAGAGGCTCTTATTATTGCCATTGCCGCAGTGCTTGGTAGTATTGTTGCTGCCAAACTTCTATGGAATTGGATAAAACAAAAGGATAAAATGAACAAACCATGAAAGGGAGTTTCATCATCATTTCATTCTTTATTATAGGTCTCATATTGGGGGTTAATGATCTTATCCCGATTGACCTATCCGATAGCAATATTAGTTTTTATGCACTATGTGCTTTGATGCTCACTGTGGGTATTAGCATTGGCAAAGATACCAAAACTCTTAAAAGCTTTAGGAGTCTCAATCCTCGTCTTGTTCTTCTGCCCATTGCCACAATTATCGGTACACTTCTTGGGGTGGCATTCGTGAGCATATTGCTCTCGCATCGCTCTCTCACCGACTGTTTGGCAGTAGGTTCTGGATTTGGCTATTACTCTCTTTCCAGTATTTTCATTACCCAATATAAGGGAGCCGACTTGGGCACAGTGGCATTGCTATCAAATATTATCCGTGAGATAATCACTCTTATTTTTGCACCACTAATGGTGAAGTATTTTGGAAACCTTGCACCCATCTCTGCAGGTGGTGCTACTACTATGGACACAACGCTCCCAATAATTACTCAATATTCAGGCAGAAACTTTGTTATTGTGTCTGTCTTTCACGGTTTCGTTGTGGATATAAGTGTGCCCTTCTTAGTGGTATTATTTTGCTCAATATAATAATAAAAAACACCAAGAGATTCATCTCCTGGTGTTTTTTATTTATCATTGTCTCAAGCGTTTGACCTATGCCAAAGTAGAAACTATCAACCAAATGGTTTTTTCTTGCTCTCTGATGTAGTCGCTCATCATTGCTGCTGTAGCTTCATCATCACCTTCGCCAGCTATAGCCATTACTTTTCTTTCTTGTGCTATAAGAGATTTCAGATTGTCAAGGATTAGTTTTGCAATCTCGGTAGCGTTGCTCACCACGCCAGTTTCTTTTATTGTAGATACTTTCAGGTATTCGCTGAAGTTGTGTACAGGAGTTTGACCAAGCATAAGGATTCTTTCTGCCACCTCGTCCACTTTGTCTGCGGTATCATCATACATCTCTTCGTATTGCTCATGAAGCTGTTGGAAGTTTGGTCCTTTGATGTTCCAATGGAATCCGCGAAGGTTAGTATAGAACATTTGGAAATCTGCTAATAATACTTGTAACTCTTTTACTACGCTGCCTGCTACTTTAGCGTCAACTTGTGTGTAATCTAATGTGTTCATAATTGTTTTTGTTAGTTTGTTAATTGTTAGATACTAATAGCAAAGGTACAAAAAATTACTTCAATGACAAAGCAATTGTGGTTGAATAGAGTGATGTGATATTGAGTGAGTCTATTAGTGTGGTTGGCTTTGTCTATAAGTGTTGATGTCTAAAGTCTCTTTCTCTTCAGCACAATCCATACAATCATTGGAGCACCAAAAAGGGCAGTCACTGCATTAATTGGCAGTGTGCGATTGGCAAGTGGTATTTGTGATATTATATCGCACCCTATAAGCAGTACTCCACCTAATAGTATTGTAGCAGGAATTATTGTCTTATGATTGACTGTGCCAAATAGGCTGCGAGCAAAATGGGGAACCACCACGCCCACGAATGCTATTGGTCCAGTGAATGCTGTAACCACTCCTGTGATTATGGCGGTGATGATAATAATCACCACACGCATCTTTTTCACATCCAATCCTATACTTATGGCATACTTCTCGCCCAACAATAGGCTATTGAGTGGCTTCTGAATAATGAATATAGTAGCTATCCCCGCTATTGCTAATGAAGCGAGTATAGGCATCTTTGCCCATGTAACAGTGCTGAGGCTACCAAATGTCCAGGTGATAAATAGCTTCAGCGAATCGGGGTCGGCAAAGCTCTGCAATATGGTGATTGCGGCACTCGTTACATATCCAAATATCATACCCAATACCAATATCGTCACCGAGTCGTTTATTCGAGATGATACAAACAATATGAGCACCAGCACTAATGTGGCACCAGCAATTGCTACTAACACTTGAGCCATGCTTCCCATAGATTCTATAATGGGATATGCTGCAGTGCCTGCCATCAATGTCAATATTGCTACACCCAATCCTGCACCCGAGCTTACGCCCAACACGTCAGGACCTGCCAATGCATTTCTAAATAATGTTTGCATCAATAGCCCCGCTACTGACAGTGATGCTCCTGCTAATAGTGCAGTAATTGCTTTGGGCAATCTATAATTGAATATGATTTCATCGACGATATCATTGTCTGACGAGCCAAATAGTGCCGCTATTCCGTCTCGTATTCCTATCTTAGCATTACCTATAAAGATGTCTATTATAAAGAATATGATTAGCAATGCTACTAATATGATGAAAACATTGTTTTTGTTCTTCAATTTCTGTTCACTCCTATTATTTTAGTGGCTTGATATATATGAATTGATGTTCGGGCAGTATATCAGGATGTAGTGCCTTAATCAAATCTCGAAGCATTAGATCGGGATGTGCTATGGCGCTTTCAAAATAATCATTGCCACCAGTTGGGGTAGTTTTGTTTCTATTGTTGAAGGCTCTCTTTTCTTTAATTGATTTGAACAATTTGTACTTGCTATCTTTATTCTCTAATTCGGCATACGTGTTGGCTTCGCATCCTATCCACACCTCAGCTTGTCCAAACTGCGTGAGCACCGACTCAATATCTAAGCCTATACTTCCTGTTTCTTTGTTGTCGCTATAATAGTAATTAGCACCAGCATCATTGAATAGATGACCATTGAAGCTACTGCCTCCAGGTACGTACCAAGTGTCTTGAAAATTATCTCCCGACAATATCTCTGGTTTGTTTTCTACATCCTTCACCAAGTTGGTATTATCAATATAGCGTTGTTCTATATCGTTGAATATCAATTCCGCTAAATCTCTTTTATCCACAAACTCTGCTATTAGTTTGATCCATTCGGCACGAGCCAGAGCCGATGTCTCCATCCATTCCAAAGAAAAGATTACGGGTAGTCCCAACTTCTGAGCTCTTTCGCTCAGATTGTCTTGTTGCACATAAGCAGAGTTTATTATGGCATCTGCTCCCAGCATCAATGTCCTTTCGATGTTAGGATTGAATGGGTCGCCTAAGTTATCAATCTTTCCAGATGCTAACCCCTCTAATATAATGGGATTATACACCCGCTCGGCATCTGTCACGGCTACCACCTTATCTATCTTGCCCAATTGTTGCAGAAACTCGAAGTAAGAAAATGTATTTACTACCACCGACTCAATGGGTATTTGCAATTTAAATCCTCCTTCGGTCGGGATATTATCGTTGTCCTCTCTATACAAATAATATACGGCGAATGGCTTGGAGCTTTTCATGTCCCACGGATTGTTTATCACCACTTTGGTGTAATCATCATAGTCAACTATATCAAATACGGTTGCATATTTTATTCTCTCATTATTAATAGATAGTGCTCCATTATCTGAATTTGTTGTTTCTTTCTGTTTGCATCCGCTTGCAGCCAATACAATCATTGCAAAAGCTGCAATCTTTATGCTCATCATAGAGCCAAAATATCTATTCATTATCTGTCTTGTCATTATTATTGTCAGTTTTACTTTTGTTCTTCACTGCTTCCACTGCCTCTTCTAATGTTGGCAGAACGGTATCTGCCACTTTGGGGCGAGTAGTAACATGTGGTTGTGCTTTGGAGCCTGGAATAAAGTCGTGTCTATACATATTGAAGAATAGCACAAACAGTGACAGCAATAGTGGTCCAAATATCACTCCCCAAAATCCAAACATTGGGATACCAATGATTACTCCAAGAATGGTGATGAGGGGATGAATGTCGGCAAGCACCTTTTGTAGTAGTAGTCGAGCCACATTGTCCACTCCGCCAATGATAAACAATCCGTATAAGCCCAACCCAATTCCATGAGCTAAATCACCACTAAGTATGACTCCTATTGATAGTGGAACCCACACTAAGGCAGTGCCAAGAACTGGTATGATAGTGGCAAACCCCGTCAGAATTGCATAAAGCAATGCGTTCTCTACTCCAAAGAACATATATCCTACATAAGCAAATACTCCCTGAATTATTGCCAACAGTGGAATGCCAATAGCATTTGCTTGTATTATTAGCTTTGTTTCTTCTCCCAATATTTGTTTGTTTTCATCCTTGAGGGGTAGAATCTCTCTCACCATCTCTGCAAACTCTTTATAGTTGAGAAGCATATAGAAAAGGATAAACATCGAGAAGATTGAGTTGATTATCAACGAGTATATACCTGCACCCAATGATTGCAATATGTTGCCCCCAATTTTGGGCAGACTCGATAGGTTGTCGGGCGTAAATATCTTAAACTCCAATTTATCTTCTAATGCAGCAACAAAGTTGTTGACTCCATCAATTATCTCTTTAGGGTCAATAGTAATACCCGTGACAGTGTCGATAACTAAGAATGCAATCCCTGTGAGGGGAATTAAAAACAACAACAATGCCTCAAGCGTGAGTAGCACTGCTGCAAACCCTCTCCTAAACTTCCACTTCTCTACCAAGAAAGCCATCTGCCCCCTTAGCAAAACATATAGTGTGGCTGCACTCAAAAAGCTACTCATATACACTCGCAGCTCTTTGAATAGTATTAGCCCTAAAATGATAAGAAAAGATACTAAAACAAATTTGTAGCGATTAGTACGATATAAATCTCCTATGTTTGACATACTTAATATATAAGACTTGAATTGATTAATCTATGGGTTTAAAATCTTCGGGCTTCGCAAATCCACCCTCAATGAGTGCATCCTTGGCTGCCTCGTAGTCTGATACTTTTACTTGCATCTCTATGTCGCCCAAAGTATAAGCCAAACGGTTCGACACAAGATTTTTCATATACGTTTCTATCCCCATCATTTCCATGTATGATTGTACGATGGCAACGTCGGCAGGAAAGCTGAATGTTTTGATAGTAATAAAGTCTTTTTCCATAACATTATTATTTAGTATCCTGATTTGAATGTAAAAATAAGCCTTTTTTTCAGACAATGTGCCCTCGCTCTCGATTTATTCCACTAATTTTGAAATTATTTCACACAAAAACATTTTTCAAATATGTCAAAGATTGCTTTAATAACTGGTGCCACATCTGGAATAGGGGAAGCCACAGCAATGCTTCTTGCCGATAATGGCGTGGATGTAATCATCACGGGGCGACGACAAGAACGTCTTGATAAACTTAAAAACACTCTCGAAGCTAAGAAGGTTCGTGTGCTTTCGCTCTGCTTTGATGTCAGAAATCAGGCAGAGGTAAATGATGCCATCAACTCCATCCCCAACGATTGGCGAGATATAGATTATCTGATCAATAATGCTGGGCTTGCTGCTGGATTGAGCACTCTTCAGGATGGATTGGTGGACGATTGGGAGCGAATGATAGATACCAACGTGAAGGGCTTGCTATACGTCACTCGTGCCATATCGCCACATATGATAAAGCGCAAAAGCGGACACATCATCAACATTGGCTCCATTGCCGGCAAAGAGGTATATGCCAATGGCAATGTATATTGTGCCACAAAGCACGCGGTGGATGCACTCACCAAAGGAATGCGCATAGATATGCTGCCACACAATATCAAGGTGACGCAGATATGCCCAGGAGCAGTAGAGACGGAGTTCTCCATTGTTCGATTTCATGGTGACAAGGAGCGTGCCGACAAGGTGTATGACGGTTTCGACAATTTAGTGGCGCAGGATATAGCCGATTGTACATGGTTTGTGCTATCGCGCCCGCCTCATGTCAATATCAACGATATGGTGGTGATGCCCACTGCTCAAGCCACTGGAAGTATATTTCATAAGTCAGCTTTTGGCTTATAGCTTTTTGTCTCGCTTTAGGAGGTGAGAGCAATTATATATTAGTTTAAATAAATATCAACATGAAAAAGATTATCTATTTATTATCATTTAGTTTATTAACAATGACACAAGTCAAATCACAAGAAAAGGTTTCATACCAAAAGCCGCCTCAACAAATATTAGAGTTGGTGGATATCGAACGAGCACCAGGAGTGAGTATGGATAGCAGGGGCGAGAAGATGTTGTTCTTCTATCGCTCTGCATACAAAACATTGTCCGATTTGAATCTACCCGAACTTCGCTTGGGGGGATTGAGGATAAACCCCGATGCCAATATATCGAGCACGATATCATACATCAATAATATGCGCTTTAGAAAAACATTTGATAAAGAGCTCAAGGATTTCGCTGGGCTACCCAATAATCCTCAAATAGCAAATGTGTCGTTTTCGCCCAACGAGTCGATGATCGCATTCACCAACACCACCGACAAGGGAGTGGAGCTGTGGATTGCAAACCTCGAAACGCTACAAGCCCAAAGGCTTACTGATGCCACACTCAATGCCAATGCAGGGATGCCATACACATGGTTCGTTTCCAGCAATGAGCTTTTGGTGAGGCAGCTGCCAACCAATAGAGCAGCACTGATAGATACCAAAGAGGCAATACCCGACGGACCCATCATATCTACAAGCGACGGACAAATATCTCAAAATAGAACCTATCAGGATTTGCTAAAAAACTCGATGGATGAGGCTAATTTTGAAACGCTGATGACCTCCGAGTTGTATAGAATAGACCTCAAAGGCAACAAAACCCTCTGGAAGGAGGCAGGAATGTATATGGGTGAATCATTTTCGCCCGATGGCAAGTATCTACTCTTGCGCACTCTGTTGCACCCGTTCTCATATGTGGTGCCATTTAGTAGCTTCCCCAACAAGTCGGACATCTACACATCTGGCGGAGAGTTTGTCAAAAACTTTAGCACTCAGCCACTGTTAGACAATCTGCCCGTAGGCTTTATGGCAACCTTCGAGGGCAAAAGAAATATCAACTGGCGTGCCGATAAGCCCGCATCTCTATATTGGGTGGAAGCATTAGACAAGGGAGACCCCGAAGTGAAGGTGGAATATCGTGACCAAGTCTATCAAATAGAGGCTCCATTTGAGAGCGCACCCCAATATCTTGCCAAAACCATTGGCAGATATGCAGGCATAGTGTGGGGCAATGATGAATATGCTCTGCTCAATGACAATTGGTGGAACACGCGCAATGCCAAAACATATCTCTTCAACCCATCGGACAACAAGGTGGAGGCGAAGATTATATCAGATAGAAACTATCAAGATGTATATAGCAGCCCTGGCGCACCACAAACCGAGAAGAATCAATGGGGAAGAAATTCCCTCAAAATGGATGGAACAAAGATATATCTCTTTGGTGATGGATTCACCGCCGAAGGGCAGTTCCCTTTTATAGATGAACTCAACCTGAAGACGCTCAAAAAACAGCGCATATATCAATCTACCTACACCGATAGGGTGGAAGACCTGATCACATTTTTGGATAGCAAAAAGGGAACTATCATCACTCGAGAAGAAACGCCTACCGAATATCCCAACTACTTTGTGCGCAACATTCGCAACAAGCGAGCACCACAGCCGCTCACTAATTTTGCAAATCCTTTCAAGAGCATAGAGCAGGCATATAAAGAGGTAGTAACATACAAACGCTCGGATGGCGTGGAGCTCAACGGCACTCTATATTTGCCTGTGGGATACGACATGGAGAAGAAAGAAAAACTGCCTCTCATCATCTGGGCATACCCCACCGAGTATAAAGACAAAAGCAGCGCGGGGCAAAACACATCCAATCCCAACACATTTAGCTACCTATCCTATGGCAACCCAATATATTGGATTACTCGAGGATATGCAGTGCTCAATGATGCCTCATTCCCCATTGTGGGCGAGGGAGATGAGCAGCCCAACGATACTTTTGTGGAGCAGCTGATAGACAATGCTAAGTCGGCAATAGATGCCTTAGACGTTAGAGGCTTTATCGACAGAGACAGAGTGGCTATTGGTGGACACTCATATGGTGCCTTCATGACTGCCAATTTGCTCACTCACTCCAATCTGTTTGCTGCAGGCATAGCCCGAAGTGGTGCTTACAATCGCACACTCACTCCCTTTGGATTTCAGAGCGAAGAGCGCAGCTATTGGGATGCCACAGATGTGTACAACAATATGTCGCCATTCATGAACGCCGACAAGATGAAAACCCCAATGCTATTAGTGCATGGCGAAGCCGACAACAACTCGGGCACGCACACCCAGCAGAGCGAACGATACTTTCAGGCACTCAAAAGCTTTGGCGCACCCGTTAGATTGGTAATATTGCCAATGGAAAGCCATGGATATGCAGCCAAAGAGAGTGTGCTTCACCTACTGTGGGAGCAAGACGAGTGGTTAGACAAATATGTGAAGAACAAAAACATCGAGAAGTAGTCTGCTCAATATTTCAAATGCTATCGCAGGGCTTGCCAATGATGAGGCGAGCCCTGTTTGTTGTGTGCCGTGCATGGTGCTTAACTTGGTGGTGAAAGTCCACTATGGGGG
>CAZNRT010000004.1:0-4851 GCA_964575445.1 uncultured Proteiniphilum sp.
AACTTTCAATCATTTAAACCTATCGATGCAAAGTTGCATGGATATGAAAAAATTCAAATAATTATCCCCTTCTATACACAATCAAATGAGATTTGATCTATTGTTATATTAAAACAATAGACTTATAGAGCCTATGAACATTAGTGTGTCAATACGCAAAGTGCAATTTATGATTAGGAAATAGATGGTAGAATGATTAATTGTGATTTTAATTTATTAGCTCACTAAACAGTTTGACTTTTAAATATTATTCGGTATCTTTGTGTTTGTAAAGGAATCAAGCGTGGTTCCTCGCACACTTCTTGGTTTCATTTTGATTATTTATTAAAATATACAAACATGAATATAAGAAGGGATTTTAAATTTCCTATAAGTTGGGTTAAGTATTTAGACTTGACTGAGTTTCCGCAAATGATTCTTTCGGCTTGTGCTATAATAGCAGAGTCCACGCAAGAATTAGGAAAAAATGATGGATTAATGATGGCGTTCGGCATATTGAAGAGTCAGCAAGGGAACATGCAAAAGATAAGACTTTATGCACGCAAACAGGACTTGACAAATCAAATTGCAGAGCAAAATTATAAGCGCAAGAATTGTGCTTTAATGATCTCGCAAATTGTTAGGACAAGGCTTAAGGCTTATGATAATCTGATGGCAGAACATGCCAGAGTTCTTTATGATTGGATTTTTACAATAGCACCAGATTTCCCTCGCTATTCACGTAATAGGCTAACGAGGTATATCAACGTTATTATCGAAGATTATGATAGCAAAGAAAAAATTGTTGAGGCAATTGATTATCTTAATCTGAGAGACGATTTTGATGCTTTGATTGATTCTAATGGTAAATACGAAGCTCTTAAATTAGAAAATGACCTTTTGTTTGTGGCAAAAAATATGTCATCAAAAGAGAAAACTGAATTAAGAGAAGAAGCTTATAGGGCATTGTGCAACTTTATCTCGACGTTGCAAATGAGTATGGAGTGGTTTGGTGAAAGTCAGTACAAAGAATTGTATCTTGCACTAAAGAAAAATCTCGGAGGTTTTCATACTGCACTTAAGATGCGCAGAAAGAAAAAGTCCGAGACTAATCCAAATGGTGAAACCGTTGAAATGAATGCTAAAGCTAAAAGTATTTCGGAAAATACCGAAAGCGTTAGTGATTCTAATTCAGCAATCAGCAGTGATATCAGCCAGCAAGCTGATATTGCCACTGAAGCTGGCAACGATGTCAACTCTGAGGTTAGACTTAACTATTAGTTTACAGGGCTACGATTAAGCCTTACCTCTATTAGGGATCGTGTATGCGAGGACACGATCCTTTTTTTATTTTAATATGTTTCCTTTTTTAAGACCGAGAGAAGCCAAGAGCGCTGTGTAATTTGTTAATAATTGATTTGAAATATATCTTGCTGCTCTGTTTGACAACTCACTTAGTAATTTCTTAATATTGAATCTACAGATTGAATCTGTTGGAGTTTAATGATGTTTTAATTAATGATGTCTTTGATAAATGTAGATTCAGTATTCATCTTTTCTTCATACAATAAAAATACAATAAAAAATTTAGTTATTAAAAAATTGAATTACTCATATTTAATTGATTACAGCTGTAATTGTTCTCTTTGTATATGTAAATATTTTGAATCCTTGTGCAAACCTACAACATTTCTTTTAGATATGCAAGTCTCTTATAGTTAAATATTGGAACTGTGCAAATATTTGGGGGAAAAGTTGTTGGAATTGTATGAGATATTTCTTGAACTGACATTTTGTAGTTGTTTTTGAGTAACTAATCTCTACAAATCCAATAATGATAGCAATGTACAGAAACAGATGCTTGGTATATTTGTGTATTTTTTAATACTTAATATCCTCAATTTTTATCCTTTTTTATACTTGATTTTTATAATAATACCATAATTTGCAAACATCACAGTATCCTTATTTAAATTAAAGCAATTTTATACGTGTGTCATCTACCATTATTTAATATATAAGTGTCCGCCCTATATTAAATTTATATATATATCTACATTATATTAAGTATGTGTAAACTTTAGTATGTTATTTAGCATCTTTATTAAAATAATTTGAGATTAATTTGCATGATAAGTATTAATTTTATTTATTTGTAAAGTATTAAAGAAAAACTAATTTTAATATTGGTCTTATTTATTATGTTAATAGTTTAATATATGAAATTTATGAAAAATGATAAAGATTTAAATCTATATTATGTGATATTTATTTCCTTTGTAGCAGCTCTGGGAGGGTTGCTATTTGGATATGATACAGCAGTAATATCTGGAACAGTAGGACAGGTGACTCAGCAGTTTATGCTATCAACACTTCAAAGTGGATGGTATGTGGGATGTGCACTTGTTGGGTCGATATTGGGTGTTATGGTAGCTGGAAAACTCAGCGATAGCATAGGTCGTAAAAAGACTATGATAATATCAGCAGTATTGTTTACATCTTCGGCAATAGGGTGTGCTTTTTCAGCAACCTTTGATCAATTAGTATTTTGGAGAATTGTAGGTGGTGGAGGCATCGGTATTGTATCGATTGTTTCACCTCTTTATATAGCTGAGATTTCTCCAGCCACACACAGAGGACGCTTGGTTTCTCTTTATCAGTTGGCAATAACAATTGGTTTTTTGGCTGCATATTTGATGAACTTCTATCTTCTTGATATTTCATCAAGCTTTACTTCGGCTATTCCTTCATTACAAAAAATATTTGGTAATGAAGTGTGGCGTGGAATGCTTGGTTTTGAAACATTGCCCGCCATTACCTTTTTAGTGGTTTCGTTTTTCTTGCCCGAGAGCCCAAGATGGTTGTTAGTGAAGGGAAATGAAGAAAAGGCTAATGATATATTTTCCAGAATATATAATTCAAAAGAGCACATAGCATATCAAATAAGTGAGACCTTATCTATGTTGCAAATCGAAACTGGAAATAAATCTGATTGGAAGCTCATTTTTAAACCAGGCTTTTTGCGTGCTGTGCTTATAGGGAGTGCTATTGCTATTTTGGGTCAATTTATGGGGGTAAATGCTGTATTGTATTATGGTCCCTCTATTTTTGAACAGAGTGGTTTGTCAAGTGGAGACTCTTTATTCTATCAGTCTTTGATTGGATTAGTGAATATGGGTACAACCATTTTAGCTTTGTTTTTTATTGACAAAATTGGTAGGAAGAAGTTAGTTTATATTGGCGTCACGGGTATGATTGTATCACTATTGCTTATAGGAGCATACTTCATCTTTGCCGAATCATTGATGTTGACAAGCACTTTTCTCTTAGTTTGCTTTTTGGCATACATATTTTTTACTGCGGCATCTATTAGTGCAGTAATCTTTGTATTCCTTTCCGAGATGTATCCCACCAAAGTTAGAGGACAGGCAATGTCAATTGCAACATTATCATTGTGGGTGGGTACTTTTCTGATTGGACAGCTAACGCCATGGATGTTAGAAACATTGTCTCCTGCTGGCACCTTTATCCTTTTTGCGGTGATGTGTGTGCCATATATGCTAATAGTGTGGAAATTGATGCCCGAAACTGCTGGTGAATCTCTTGAAGACATAGAGAGATTTTGGTTGAGCAAAGTTGATGATAAATAATTTTATATTATATGGATTTTAAAAAGTTAGAACTTCTTTATAAGGACGAGTTATTGAATAATATTCTTCCATTTTGGCTCTCAAAATCTCAGGATAATGAGAATGGAGGATATTATACTTGCCTTGATCGTGAAGGAAATGTCTTTGACTCAGATAAGTTTATCTGGCTTCAGGGGCGACAGGTGTGGATGTTTGCGATGCTCTACAATAAAGTAGAAAAGCGTCAAGAGTGGCTTGATTGTGCAATACAAGGAGCAGAGTTTTTGAAAAAATATGGTCATGATGGTAATCTTAATTGGTATTTTTCTCTGACTAAAGAAGGGAAACCACTTGTGGAGCCATACAATATTTTTTCTTACACTTTTGCAGCTATGGCATTTGGACAGTTGAGTATTGCTACAGACAATCAGGAGTATGCAGATATTGCTAAACGTACTTTTGATATTATTTTAGCAAAACAAAGTAATCCGAAAGGAAAATGGAATAAGGCTCATGAAGGCACTCGCAGTTTGAAGAACTTTGCGTTTCCTATGATTCTTAGTAATCTGGCATTAGAGATTGAACATCTTTTAGAAGAGGATTTTTTAGTAAAGACATTAGATGAAGTTATTAATGAGGTAATGAATGTTTTTCTACGTCCAGAATTAGGAGGAATCATAATTGAAAATGTAAATAATGATGGTAGTCTATCTGATACATTTGATGGGCGATTGGTAAATCCAGGTCATGCTATTGAGGCAATGTGGTTTATGATGGACTTAGGTGTAAGGCTTAACAGACCAGAGCTTATTGAAAAGGCAGTAGAGACCACATTTGTAATGTTAGACTATGGTTGGGATAAAGAACATGGGGGTATTTTTTACTTCATGGATAGATTGGGACGCCCAACCCAACAGTTGGAATGGGATCAAAAATTGTGGTGGGTGCATATCGAAACATTAATAGCACTATTGAAAGGATATAAACTAACTGGTAATGAGAAATGTCTTGAATGGTATAAAAAAGTACATGACTATACCTGGTCACACTTTAAAGACCCTGAGCATCCCGAGTGGTGGGGCTATCTGAATCGTCAAGGCGAAGTGTTGCTTGACTTAAAGGGTGGCAAATGGAAAGGTTGCTTCCATGTGCCGAGAGGGATGTATCAGTGTTGGAAGGTGTTGGAGAAGATAAATTTAAAAAAATAAATAAATGTCATCAAGAAGGAAATTTTTAAAAGATA
>CAZNRT010000004.1:4951-14098 GCA_964575445.1 uncultured Proteiniphilum sp.
AGATAAATTTAAAAAAATAAATAAATGTCATCAAGAAGGAAATTTTTAAAAGATATAGCCATCGGCTCAGGTGGAGTAGTAGCTGCATCAAGTTTTACAACTGCCCTTGGAGCTAATACAGTTATTAATACGAATATAAAAGAGATTAATAACATGGCCTTAACTGATGATATGTTTAAAAGCCCCGATATCTTTAAAGGTATGCCAATTCGTGCAACATTTTTAGATGAGGTAAGTTGGGATATTCCACATCAAAATTGGGGCGTAGAGATGTGGGATAAAGATTTTGCATCTATGAAGGCAATGGGTATCAATACTGTCGTGATGATTAGATCTGGATTAGGTCAGTGGATAGCATCTCCTTTCGAAAGTTTGCTTAAGACTGAGGATGTAAGATATCCACCTATGGATTTAACAAATATGTTTCTAACGTTAGCAGATAAACATGATATGAAATTTTTCTTTGGTCTGTATGACTCAGGAAAGTATTGGATTGATGGTTTATTTCAAAAGGAAATTGATATTAATCGACGATTAATTGATGAAGTTTGGATGAAATATGGTCATCATAAATCTTTTCAAGGATGGTATTTATCTCAAGAAATAAGCAGACGAACCAAGAATATGGCAAAAATTTATGCCGAAATGGGGAAACATGCTAAGGATATTTCTAATAATCTGACGACGTTGGTGTCACCATATATACATGGTGTGAAAACTGATCAGGTAATGGCTGGGGATAAACCTCTAAGCGTTAAAGAACATGAGGATGAATGGAGTGAGATATTGGGAAATGTGGAAGGAGTTGTTGACATAATGGCTTTTCAAGATGGTCAGGTCGATTATCATGAATTGTATGATTATTTGGTAATAAATAAAAAATTAGCTGATAAATATGGAATAAAATGCTGGACTAATATTGAATCTTTTGATCGTGACATGCCTATAAGATTTTTACCTATCAAATGGGAGAAATTGCTTTATAAGCTTGAAGCGGCAAGAAGAGCAGGAATGGAGGATGCAATAACCTTTGAGTTTTCTCATTTTATGAGCCCAAACTCTACATATTTGCAAGCTGCTGGGTTGTATGAAAGATACTTAGATCACTTTAAGGAGCAAATATAAATTTAAGTGTTGACTAATAATAGAGTAAGTTGAAAAATCAGTAATGTGATTTATAAATAACAAATTAATAATTGAAAAAAGTCAATGAAAAGAATGAAAACACTCTTCTTAGGAATGAAAACTGAACGAAAAATTTTCGTTTTAAGTTTTTTGATATCTCTGATTTGTAGTGCAAACTTGTTTGCACAAAACAATGTGAGAGGTATTGTAAAGGATACCAAAGGCGAAAGCCTAATTGGTGTCAACGTGATAGTAAAGGGCACAAGTCAAGGTACAGTTACAAACACGAATGGTGAATTTAGTATCAATATTTCAAATAGAAATGCGATACTTGAATTTTCGTATGTAGGATTCAAAACACAAGATGTTTCTCTGCAGGGGAGATCTACTCTAAATGTTGTGTTATTGGATGATACTGAATTATTAGATGAAATTGTGGTTGTAGGTTATGGTGTACAAAAGAAAACAAGTGTAACGGGTGCAGTATCTGTTCTTTCTGATACAGAATTAATAAAAGCTCCTGTTGTTGGGATTACTAATGCCTTGGGGGCAAGAGTTGCTGGAGTTACAATGTTGCAACAGTCTGGACAACCTGGTCAAGATGCGGCATCGTTGCTTGTTAGAGGTGAAGGTGCTACTTATATAGTAGATGGCGTTAAGCGTAGTATTAATGAAATAGATCCAAATGAAATAGAATCAATTTCAATATTAAAAGATGCTACTTCTGCTTCGGTATATGGGCTAAATGCTACTTCCGTTATTATTGTAACAACAAAAAGAGGAAAAGAAGGAAAGTTGAGTATTGGGTATAATGGTTCAACGGGTATTAGTCAGAATGCTAATCAAATAAAATGGCTTGATGGACCTGGTTATGCTTATTGGTATAATAAAGGAAGAGAATTGGATGGAGATTTGCCTGTATTTACTTCTGAACAAGTGGAAAAAATGAAAGCAGGAGTAGATGGATGGGGAAATACAAATTGGTATGAAAAAGTATTTGGAATAGGTTCGACTATGAACCACAATTTAAGCGCAACTGGGGGAACTGAAAAAGTTAAGTTTTTCTCTTCAATAGGTACTTTCCAACAAAAGGGAAATGTTGATAACTTCAATTATACTCGTTATAGTTTTAGATCTAACGTTGATGCAAAACTAAGTGATTACTTATCAATAAATTTTGATGTGGCTGGTCGTCTTGATGAACATGATAGACCCAACTACTCTGCTAATCCAAATGATTGGCATAATATTCCACAACAAGCGGTGAGAGCATTACCGTATCTTCCAGAAAGAATAACAACCGCTGATGGTAAAGAATATTATACCTCTACTGCTACGGCATCATCACCTGTTAGCCCTATAGCAGCAATGAATGAGTCAGGATATAATAGACCAAGAAATACTACATTTCAGTCTAACTTTACTTTAAAGTATAATTTACCGTGGATTGATGGCGCAAGCTTGAAGTTTTCTGGAGCATATGACAAGTTTTTTCAGTTTAATAAGGTGTTAGCGATTCCTTTTCAAACAATGTTGGCATCGTTACCAAACACTGCTACTGAAAGAATTAGCTATAATGTTTTTACTAATAATTCAGGAAATACAGCTTTAAGTGAAAGTGCAAGTAGTTCCACTGATGTTGTAACGCAGTCAAGTTTCACATATGATAAAGAATTTGGTAAGCATAAGATTAACTTTTTGGGATTGGGTGAAACTCGAAACTCATTTAATAATTCTTTAGGAGCAACTGGTTACGGATTAGACTTTATTGATTTAGATGAGCTATCTAAAATCACTAATACTACAGGAAGGGGAGAAGAGAAAATTCCAACCATATCGGGAGGTAGCGGTCAGTCTCGATTGATAGGATTTGTAGGTAGAATAAATTATGATTTTGACAATAGATATCTATTTGAAGCATCTATACGTAGAGATGGTAGTTATTTGTTTAGCGGAATGAAAGGAGCAAGATGGGTTAATCTACCTGCAGTTTCAGCTGGATGGAGAATAAATAATGAGAGCTGGTTTGATAGTTCTGTAATTGATAATTTGAAGCTCCGCGGTGGTGTTGGCAAAACTGCAACTTCTGCAGTAAGTGCTTTTCAATATTTGAACTTAATGACGTTGGCTTCTAATTCAGTTGTGCTTGGTGACCAAAGACAAAGTATGATTTACTCAAGCACCTTAGGTAATCCAAATTTATCATGGGCTAAAGCAATTACCTATAATATAGGTGTTGACATGATGGCATGGAAAGGATTGTTAGGAGTGGAATTTGATGTTTACTACAAATATCAATATGATTTACTTGCAAGTGTGGGTGGCTCTTATCCACCATCAATGGGAGGATATTTCTTCTCTACTGACAATGTGAATAAAATTGATTATCGTGGTTTCGATTTCACTTTAACTCATAATAATCGAATTGGTAGTTTTAATTATGGAGTTAAGTTGGTGGGAACATACGCATTTAGAAGATGGTTATATTACGCAGGTGATTCTGAAAATACGCCAGATTACCGTAAGTTGACTGGAAAAGAGGTTGGTTCACAATTAGGGTTTATATCTGAAGGCTTGTTTCAATCACAAGAGCAGATTGATAACTCTGCAACAATAACGGGTTCTAATGTATTACCAGGCTATATTAAATATAAAGATAGAAATGGAGATGGAGTTATCTCATATGCACAAGATATGGGTTATGTTGGGAGAAGTCCTTATGCAAAATTCCAAAGTTCCCTTAACTTAAATGGTAGTTGGAAAGGTTTTGATTTTGATTTATTATTTCAGTCTGGACTTGGTCGTACTGTCGCTCTTACTGGAGTTTATACATCTACTGGATCTGAAGGAGTAATGGATAATACTGCATTTACAAAAATGTTTTATCATGGAGGTAATTCGCCACAGTTCTTAGCTGAAAACTCTTGGACTCCAGAAAATACAAATTCGGAGTTCCCACGTTTATCTCTTGTTACTGTAAGTAGCAATAACGCATATTCATCTACATTCTGGTATAGGAATGGTAACTATTTAAGAATAAAGTCTTTCCAGGTAGGATACACAATTCCTCAGAAAATAACTCGAGGAGTTGGAGTAGAAAAGATTCGTGTTTTTGCAGAAGGTTCTAATTTGCTAACCTTTAGTGAGCTTACAAAATATAATATAGACCCTGAGCAGCCAGGAGTTAATAACGGCTATTATCCTCAACAGAGAACTGTTTCAGTAGGTTTAAATGTCTCTTTATAATATGTATTAAACTGATAAGAATTATGAAAAAAATATTTATAAATATTGTACTTATATATTTATTGGTATTCGGGTTTACTGGATGTTCAGACTGGTTAGACTTAACTCCTACCGATAGGCTTACTGATAAAGTGGTATGGGAAAAGGAGTCAAGTGTTGATCTATATGTAAATGGTTTTTACACTTACATTAATCAATACAGTCAATTTGGCTCACAACAGTTTGAAGGAAGTTTAACTGAAAGTCTCACAAATACATTTAAGTATGGTTCGTATGCGTTGGGACATAAAGCAGGACATCCCAATAATTATGTATTCAATCCTGCTACAGTAACTTCAGCAAGTTGCTTTTATGATAATTGGTCGGACGGATATAATAAGATCAGAAGACTAAATGAGTTCTTAAAATCAATGGAGCTGTACTCTTCATATTCAGATGAAACCAATAAGAAGTGGGAAGCTCAAGTTCGTTTTTTTCGCTCTTTTATATATTTTCAATTAGCAAAACGACATGGTGGTGTTATTCTATACGACAATTTGGATGACATGAAAAAAGATAAAGCAAGAAGTTCTGAAAGTGATACTTGGGATATGATTGAAGCTGATATTGACTTTGCAATACAGAATTTGCCCGATGCATGGCAAGCTTCAGCAGATAAGGGACGTATAACTAAAACTGCTGCTTACGCTTTTAAGTCACGTGCTATGTTGTATGCCAAACGTTGGCAGTCAGCATATGACGCAGCAGATGCAGTGGTTAAATCTGAAAAATATGAGCTTGTGGATGATTATGCTAAGTCATGGAAAGGTGATAACAAAGAATCAATTTTGCAATTTAAGTACGATGTAATTGGACCAAGTCATACTTTTGATCGTGACTATGTTTCGTTAAGTGATGGATATGAATTTGGTGGTTTAGGGACGCCTACACAAGAGATGGTTGAGAGTTATGAAAATGCAGACGGTACAGTGATGGACTGGTCTCAATATCATAAAGCTAATGCATCTCGTCCTCCATATGAAAACTTGGAGCCAAGATTTAAAGCAACAGTTATTTACCCTGGTAGCACATGGAAAGGCAAGAAGATGGATAATTCTGTAAATGGAACCAATGGAGCATTTATGGCGTATAGAGATCAGCCTTACTCTTATGGATTAACAACAACAGGATATTTTTTGAGAAAACTTCTTGATGAAAATTTGACAGATGTTAAAGGTAAACCTAGCACTCAAGCATGGGTGGAGATTCGTTATGCTGAAGTTCTCTTGAATAAAGCTGAAGCGGCTTATAGACTTAATAATATGACTGAAGCACGAAGTGCAATGAATAAAGTGAGAGCAAGAGTGGGATTGCCAAACAAGACATCTGGAGGTGATGAGTGGTTTAAGGACTATAGGAAAGAAAGACAAGTGGAACTTGCTTATGAGGGTCATTTATTTTGGGATATGCGTAGATGGCAACTTGCTCACATAGAATATGACAATTATCGTTGTCATGGTTTCAAAATCACTGGAGATAATTACGAATATATAGATGTTGATTATCAGGATAGGAAGTTTAATAAGAAAACATATATTCTACCAATCCCTGATAGTGAAATAGCCAATAATTCGCTTATTGAACAATATGATGATTGGAAATAACTATTAAATTTTAAATTAAATGAAAAATAGAATATTAATAATATCTACACTACTGGTTTCACTTCTTTATGTTATTAGTAGTTGCCAGGAGGTTGAGGATTTAACACCTTCTGTTTCAAGATTTGGGATAAATAGCATCACTGCCTCATTTCCAGGAGATGATGGTTCGGATAATAATTTTACAAGCGAAATTGATTATGATAATAAAATAATCACAATTATATTTCCTTATAATTATCCGAAGACATCAGAAAATGTGTTGACTATGAAGGACTTGACAAATTTAAGAGTAAAAGCAAATTTGGATGATAATGTATCGATATCACCAGCTCTTTTGCATATGGATTTAAGTAAAGATAATCTAATCACAGTAACTGATCAGAGAAAACAAAAATCTAATTATAAGGTGGTAGCCGAAATAAGGAAGAGCAGTGAAGCAATTATTACAAGTTTTGAATTAAAAGAATTTGGGTTAAGCGGTATCATTGATCAAGACAAGAAGACAATATCATTAATTTCAATTGAGTCTATCGGCATGACCCTTGCAGATGTTAGTATATCACATGGTGCTTCTCTTGATCCAGATCCAAGAAAGGTGTCTCTTAGTTATGATAATGATGTTAAGGTGACAGTCATAGCTCAAAATGGGACAACCAAAAATGTATATACTATACGTAAAGAAGTGCCCGAGAAAGTTGACTTTGGTATGAGAAGTGGAAGTGCGAAGGTACTTTGGGCAAAGAGATTGCAAGCTGATTTAGGAATTACAGATCTGAATTTGACTGGTGGTATTGCAGTAACTGATAATTATGTTGTTGTAAATACGCGTAATCAGGCAAGTATCTATCTTGATGCTAAAACTGGTAGTAAGCTTGGTTCGATTTCAACAATGTCTCCAATTATTGGAGGTCTTGTAAACTTTTATTCAACTGCAGATGATAATAACAACATTTTAGTTTGTAACTTAGCACCGAACGCAGGGACATTTAAAGTGTGGAAGCTTAAAGACGTTTCATCAACTCCTGAATTATTTATTGACTGGAGCAATAGTGGATCTACTGCAGTAGGACGTAAAATATCTGTAAATGGAAGTATTGATGGAAATGCAATTATAACTGCTCCATTAATGGGAGCGAACAGACAATTTGCTCGTTGGGTTGTTGTTGATGGTGTATTAGTATCACAAACACCTGAGATAATATCCATAAATGGTATAGGCGGAGCATGGAATAATAATGCAGATGTTGTTTATTCAAGTGCTACAAATCTTTCGGCAGATTATTTTGTTTCTTACTATGCTGCTCCAAGAAAATTTGCTTGGGTAAATGGTAGTACAAATACTGTAAAAGCTTGGGGACCTGAGATAAGTGCAAATTGGATACAAAATGCTGCTGATTATGTTCTGTTTAATAATTGTCCATATGTTGCAAGTAATTCGATTAACTCATTTACATGGGGTAGTGATGATTCAATCTATTTGTTCGATGCAAGCTCTACTTCTACCTTTACATCACCTATATGGCAAGCTCCAATAGGCACTTATGGTGGTAAAGATAATGCAGGTGCCAATGCAAATGGTACTGGCGACGTTGCACTTAAAGTTTCAAAAGATGGATATTATATGTATCTGTACTTCATGTTTACTAATGGACAGGTAGTGTGTGTACAATATGATTGTATTAAAAAGTAATTAAGTAATTTGATTTAGGTTGCCTGAAGATATATGTTAAATATGTCTTTGAGGCAACCTCAATTTTGAAAAATATGAATGATATAAGTAAATTATTAATTCTTCTTTTATTAGTTCTAATTTCTGGTTGCTCTAAAGAAAAAGATACTCCAGAGTATGAATTTCCAGAACCGCCAAACAATAATTCAGATAAACCACGATATATTTGGATTGATGCTGCAGCAAACTTCAATGATTTTGCTAATAGTAAGGAGAAAATATCTCGTGATTTAGCTTTAGCTAAAGATGCTGGATTTACGGATATTGTAGTAGATATTCGTCCAACAAATGGGGATATATTATTTAAATCGACAGTTGAAGGTGCACAACAAGTGGAATGGTTGGCGGCATGGGTGAACGGTGTTTATCAAAAAGTGATTCGTACGGAGAGTTTTGATTACCTACAAGAATTTATAGATAAAGGACATCAGTTAGGATTAAAAGTACACGCTGGATTCAACACCATGACTGGGGGTCAGGGCAATACTTTAGGATCTCAGGGTTTATTGTATCGAGATGGTAGTAAAAAAGATTGGGCTACTTCTGTTAATACTATTACAGGTATTCATAATACAATGGATCAAGGTGGTGGAACTAAGTTTTTTAATCCAACTAATGAAAATGTTCAAAATTACCTGATTGCTTTACTAAAGGATTTAGCAAAATACAATCTTGATGGCATAATCTTAGATCGAGGCAGATTTGATGGAATACATTCTGATTTCTCTGAAAGTACTAAAAAGAAGTTTGAAACATATTTAGGAGGTGCCGCAATACAAAACTTTCCAAATGATATTTTGCCGACAGGGGTTACAATGTTGCAAGTCATTGATTTGGTAAATAGTGGCAATACTCCAAAATACTTTAAACAATGGAATGAGTTCCGTGCAAAGACAATATATGAGTTTATGGAAAAAGCTAAGACCGCTGTTAAATCAGTTAATCCAAGCATAAAATTTGGAGTTTATGTAGGAGGTTGGTATTCTACTTATTATGAAGTAGGTGTTAATTGGGCAAGTAAAAAATATAACACCTCAGCCACGTTCAACAAATGGGCTTCAGCTAAATATCAAGAATTTGGTTATGCTGCGTTGATGAATCAAATGTTGATAGGGGCTTACGCTAATCCTGGCAATGTTTATGGTACATCTGAATGGACTATGCAGGGATTTAGTAAGCTTGCAATGGATAAGATAAAAAAAGATTGCCCTATGGTGTCTGCAGGACCAGATGTTGGAAACTGGGACTCTAACAATAAATACACACAAGAACAGGAGAATCAAGCAATAGTTAATTCTGTAAAAGCATGTATGGATGAGTGTGATGGATATTTTCTGTTTGATATGATTCATCTAAAGATGGCTAATCAGTGGAAGTATGCAAAGGAAGGAATAGAAAAAGCAA
>CAZNRT010000004.1:14198-53828 GCA_964575445.1 uncultured Proteiniphilum sp.
CATCTAAAGATGGCTAATCAGTGGAAGTATGCAAAGGAAGGAATAGAAAAAGCAATAAAATAAATAATTAGAATAAACATATTAAATATATGAGAAAAAGGATGTTGTTTCTATTGATTATTCAACTTATAGGATTTTCATTAGAAGCCCAAGTACAATCAATTAAAGAGATTACGGGAAGAATATTATGCGAAGGTATAGGGGTAGCTGATGTTGTAGTCACTGACGGTGAAACGTGTGTGTTAACAGATAAAGATGGTCGATATTCAATTCCTTTTTTTAATGTAAATTCCTCTTTTGTATATATATCTACTCCATCAGGGTATATAGCATCTGATAGTTTGGGTGTTCCCAAATTTTTTGAAATAATTGATAGTAATAATTCAAAAAATTATGATTTTGAAATCATAAAGAATAACAAGAGTGATGATAAACATGTATTGTTAGTACACTCAGACCCTCAGTTTTTTAAAGAGGATAATTTTAAAATGTATGGACCTATAATTGATGATTGTATTCAAACGATTGATGAATATAAAGATAGATACGTATTTGGCATTGATGTAGGAGATTTAGTTGGTGACAAACCTGAATTATATAATCCATACATTGAACATCTTAGTAGAACTAATATCCCCTTTTATAGAACGCCAGGCAATCATGATATGAATTATGGCGGTAGGACTCATGAATATTCTACTAAAACATATAGCAACATATTTGGACCGACACGATACTCATTTAATAAAGGTAAGATTCATTATATTGTTCTTGATAACGTCTTTTATTTTGGTCGCGATTATTTTTATATGGGATATATTGACGAAAGTACTTTTAGATGGTTAGAGCAAGATTTATCGTATGTCCCTGAAGGATCTACTGTTTTTATTTCAATGCATATTCCTGCAAGATTGACAGAGAAGACTGTTCAATTCAATTATGATTCAAGTAGTATCGGAACACAAACAGTAAATATTGCATCACTATTCAAAATGTTAGAGCCATACAATCTTCATTTACTAACTGGACATATGCATTATAATAAAAATATTATCCATTCCTCAACAATATATGAACACAATACTGCCGCTATATGTGGCACCTGGTGGCAAGGTGATTATTGCTTGGATGGAACTCCTCTTGGCTATGGTGTATATGAGATTGATGGGGATGATGTTAGTTGGTATTTTAAGAGTTCGGGTCATTCACGCAGTCACCAATTTAGATCTTATCCAGTTGGTACTAATTCAGACTTGCCAAATGATATTACTGTTAATGTTTGGAATTGGGATAAAGAATGGAGAGTAGAGTGGTTTGAAAATGGTGTTTATATGGGCGAGATGGAGCAATGTGAAGCATTAGATCCTAAAGTTGCTGAGATGTGTGCTGATAAGGATAAATTGGAGTTTAAATGGATTGCCCCAATGAAAACAGATCATATGTTTAAAGCAATACCCCAAAATGAAAAATCAAAAATAGAAATAAAGGTTACTGATAGATTTGGTAATATTTACCAAGAGGAAATATAATTTATAAAACTGAAAATAAGAAATGAAAATTTATATCGAACATATATTATTACTGTTAGTTTCAATAATAGTCTTATCATTTTACTCATGTAAAGAAAAAGCTGTTAATGAGCCATTAAAACCTAAGCTCATGTGGTTTGATGCTACCGCTAACTATGAACGATTATCCAATCCAGATTCTATTGATTATTATCTTAAAAAAATTAAATCACTTGGGTTCACTGATGCTGTCGTCGATATACGTCCGATATCAGGCTATGTGTTATATAGTAGTAAATATGCACCTTTTTTAGATGAACACAAAGGATATAGAAGAGATCCAAATTTTGATTTCTTGCAGCATTTTATCGACGTTTGTCATAAGTTGGGATTAAAAGTACATGCATCTATGAATACTTTTGTTGCTGGACACAACTTCGTGGATAAGGGTATAATTTATGAAGAAAATAAGGAGGAATGGGCATCTATAGTGTATTCTCCCGTAAAAGGCTTAATACCAATTACTGAAGAAAAGCACAAATATTCGGCTATGGTAAATCCTATTAACAAGAGTTTTCAAGATTATATAATCAATATTTTTAAAGAAGTAGTAGCTAAATACCCAGGTCTTGATGGTGTTATGATTGATAGGGTTAGATATGATGGAATTAGTGCCGATTTTTCTGATCTATCAAGAACTGAGTTTGAAAAATATATAGGTGAGAGTGTTGAAAACTTTCCTAATGACATATTTGAATGGAGTAAAAATGAGAAAGACGAGTTCTATCCTATCAGAGGTAAGCATTTCTTAAAATGGATTGAATGGCGCTCTCACAATATCAAAAAATTTATGACTTTAGCAAAGCAAGAACTGAAAAATATCAACCCTAATATTTCTTTTGGAACATATACTGGTGCATGGTATCCTTCATATTATGAAGTAGGAGTTAACTTTGCGAGTGAAGATTATGATCCTTCTTTAGATTTCGATTGGGCAACAGATTCATATAAAGATACTGGTTATGCAGAGGTAATCGACCTATTTACTGTTGGTAATTACTATACCGATATTACTAAAGAAGATTATGAGAAGCATGATAAGGCTATTAAAAATGAAACCGATTTAGTCGCAATGAAAAACATATGGTATTCTGTTGAAGGCTCTAATGAGAATTTACATAAAATAATGGGTGAGAATAAATTTTTAGGAGGTATTCTTGCAGATCAATTTTATGAAAACCATGATGGATTGACTGAGTCAATTAAAATGAATTTAAAGACGTCTGATGGATTAATGATTTTTGATATTGTTCATATTATCCATAAGGATATGTGGGCAGCGGTCGAAAAGGGAATGAGAGAAGCAGGAGTAATAAAATAGGATATAACCATTAATAAATGCGGAAATGAAAGAGAAATTGTTCCTTTTAATGTTATCATTGATATTATTATTTGATAGTTGTGCTGAGAAGTCCCATTCTGTAGATTATGATTTTGAATATATAAGGTCAGTAGAGGTAATAACTCCCAAGTCAGACGAAGTTAAGATTGATAACTTTGCAAAAAAAATTACAATTTGGTTTCCAGCTAACACAAAAGTTGATGCTGTTGAGATTAAGTTCAATCTCGGAAAGGATGTTGTTATCGAAGGTAACAAAAACACTTATGATCTTACTAAACCAATGATATTAGAACTGAATCATAAAAACAAGTTGGTAAGATTTCAATTAATCTCCAATTTCTCATCATTTGTATTTAATCCTACGAATAAGAGTTGGGAGAAAGATGAAACATTTGGAGAGTTACCTAAATACATTTCTGTATATAAAAGCAATAAGGTAGTAAATGGTAAAAAGATTCTTGCATACATTGCTGCTGTTGATATGGATGATAAAGGTGCTCCTAAATTTGGAGTTATAGGGAATGCTTCTGGAGTTAAAACTCCGTCACAATTTTATGATAGTAATGAAAAGCCAAAGATTGTTTTGAATGGTGGATATTTTTGGGATGGGCACTCGTTAGGGCTAATCATTAGAGATGGAGTAACAATTAATCAAGCACAACCTATGGCATATCGTACATATAATAACCAAAGTACTGTTTACTATCCTACGCAAGGAATATTTGGGAGAAATCAAAATGGGGACTTTGAAACTCATTGGGCTTATTCTTCTAATAATACTTTGTTTGTTTATCCACAACCAGCTGCAAACAAGGCTGGTGAAAAACCAATGCCTACTCCTTCTGATAAGTATCCTGATGGTGCAACCGTTTGGAAACCTATTGACGCCATAGGTGCAGGTCCTATTTTGATTAAAAAAGGAGAGTATAAAAATATTTGGGAGGCAGAAATGTTTGATAATTTAAGTGGTATAGCACCTACCTCTAACCATCCTCGTACTGCAATTGGATTTACTGAATCCAGACATTTGGTCTTTTTTGTTTGCGAAGGAAGAAATATGACTCCAAGCATACCAGGGTTGACGTTAAAAGAAGTGTCTGATTTATTATTAGAAATAGGATGTGTTGAGGCTCTTAATTTAGATGGTGGAGGTTCTTCGTGCATGCTTATTAATGGTAAAGAGACTATCAAACCAAGTGATGGAAAACAACGTACAGTCACATCTGTTGTATCAATAAAATAATTATATTATGAGACTGAATAGATTTATATTGTTGTTGATTATCTTTGTTTTACAAACAGTTTTATTAACAGCTCAAATAAAATATTTAGATGCATCTGAACTAAAATTATTAGGAAAAATATCTTGTGAAACAGAAACGTTATATGAGAGACTTCCAAGTTATTTGAAGAATCTAACGAGGGGGCCTGTCTGGAGTCTTGGGAAAAATACATCTGGTTTAGCCATTAGATTTAGATCTAATAGTTCTTCTGTTCATGCTAAGTGGGAGGTGTTGAATGACGTAAATTTAAATCATATGACTCAGACAGGTGTCAAGGGATTAGATTTGTATGCTTGGCATGACAATTCATGGAAGTTTGTTAACTCTGCTCGACCAACAGGGAAAATTAATGAGGTCACTATTATTTCTCATATGGAGCCTAAGGAAAGAGAGTATATGTTATATCTACCACTCTATGATGGTGTGACAGATTTACAAATTGGAGTAGATTCAATTGCCTTTATTGAAATGGCAATGATAGATCTCCCAAAAGCTACTAGTCCTATTGTTTTTTATGGTACAAGTATAACTCAAGGTGGATGTGCAACGAGACCCGGAATGTCTTATCCAAATATTCTAAGTAGATCATTAAATATAGAAATAATAAATTTGGGATTTAGTGGAAATGGACAGTTAGACTATGAAATCGCTGATATGATGAGTTTGCGAACTGACGCAGGATTATTTGTACTTGATTTTATTCCAAATGTATCATTAGAACAGGTTAAGGAGAAGACAATTCCTTTTGTAGAGAAATTAAGAAGTAAGAATGCAAATATTCCATTACTTTTTGTGGAATCGGTGTTGTTTACCCATATGAACTTTGATAATCAAATAAAAAAGATTGTAAGTGAAAAGAATAGAGAGCTTAGAATACAATTTGATAAACTTATATCATTAGGATATGAAAATATATATTATTTATCAGCTGAAAATTTAATAGGCGAGGATTATGAAGGAACTATTGATGGCATTCACCTAACAGATGTGGGCTTTATGAGAATGGCAGAAGATATGAAAAATATAATTGAAGAAATTATCTATAACAATTGAAAATTAAACCATGTTTAAAACAAAAATAAAATTATTATCCTTGTTTTCGTTTATCCTTGTTTTTCTTATACAAGGATGTGGCAACAATCAAAACGCTTTTTCCCCAGATTTGTTAATAATTGGAGGTGGTGCCAGTGGAACAACAGCGGGTATTACGGCATCACGTTTAGGAGTGAGAACTGTTATTATTGAAGAGTCCACTTGGCTGGGGGGTATGCTCACAGCTGCGGGTGTAAGTGCAGTAGATGGCAACTATAAGCTTCCAAGTGGTTTTTTTGGTGAATTACGTGATTCCTTAGCTAACTACTATGGGGATCTGGATTCGTTAAAAACTGGTTGGGTAAGCAATGTATTATTTGAGCCTTCTGTTGGTGATAAGATATTGAAAAATATTGCTTCAAAGGAGGCGAGTCTACAAGTAGAGTTTAGTTCGATACTGAAATCTATTAAAAAGGATAATTTAGGATGGGTTATAGAAATTAATACACCAGATGGTGTTAAAAAATATACTCCTAAAGTTGTAATAGATGCAACAGAATTGGGTGATGTTGCCAAAGCTTGTGGTGTTGGTTATGATATTGGTATGGACAGCCGTTACGATACGGGTGAGAAAATAGCTCCAGAACAATCTAATAGTATTATTCAAGACTTAACGTATGTGGCTATTCTAAAGGATTATGGTTATGATGTAACTATTCCCAGACCTATAAATTATGACTCCACAAAGTATTTTTGTAGTTGTATAAATCCATTATGCACCGATCCCAAAGAAGCTCACCGGATGTGGCCAAAAGAAAAAATGATAACTTATGGCAAACTTCCCAATAATAAATATATGATAAACTGGCCCATAGAAGGAAATGATTTTTATCTGAATATTATTGAGAACTCACCTGAGGAAAGAGAAGAACTATTGAAAAAGGCAAAAGAGTTTACTCTTGGATTTGTTTATTTTATTCAAACTGAATTAGGAATGAATACGTTAGGAATTGCTGATGATGAATTTCCTACAGATGATAAACTGCCATTTATCCCTTATCATCGCGAGTCACGTCGAATTCATGGGGTTGTTCAATTTAATGTAAATCACATTAGTGAGCCTTACAGTCAGGATCAAAAGCTCTATCGGACTTCGATAGCTGTTGGCGATTATCCCGTAGATCATCACCATGCACGATACCATGACTGGGAGTCTCTTCCTGATTTACACTTTCATCCCGTTCCTTCTTACGGACTGCCGTTGGGAGTAATGATACCCAAAGGTGTAGATAATCTAATTGTAGCTGAAAAATCTATTTCTGTTACTAATCTTGTTAACGGAACCACCCGTCTCCAGCCGGTTGTTGTACAGATTGGGCAGGCTGCAGGAACGCTTGCTGCTCTATCCATAATAAATGATACATCAATATCGGATGTGTCAGTTAGAGATGTTCAGCGTAGTATTCTTGCTAATGGTGGTTATCTATTACCATATCTTGATGTAGCCAAAAATGATAAGTTATTTTTGTCTCTTCAACGAATTGGTGTAACTGGGATATTAAAAGGAGTAGGTCGTAATGAGGGGTGGACTAATCAGACATGGTTTAGAGCTGATGACTTATTGAAGCTCTCTGAATTAGAGGGTTTGACAGACTTGTATCCATCAATACAGATGTCAGGTGATGATTATGTGACTTTGAAAGAGGCATTAAGTCTTATAAATGATATAGCAAGTTCTGAAAATATTAAAATGGAGGAAGATATTCAGGAGTATATATCAGCGATTTATAAAGAGTATAAGTTTCCAGACTTCAATCTGGATAGAAATATTACTCGCGGTGAGATGGCAGTAATAATTGATAATATTCTAAAGCCATTTGATAATAAGAAAGTTGATATATATGGTTCATTTAGATAAAAGTGATATAAGTGTTTGTATTCTAAAATAATAAAATATATTTTAATTCAATGGAAAATTCACGTAGAAGTTTTTTGAAAAAAGCTGCATTAGCAAGCGCATCTGTTGCCACGATTCCAACACTTTCTTCATGTGGTGATACTTCAAAAGGAAGCAGTTCTAATTATATAGCTGGTATTAATAAGAGTGATATTTCAAGCAATTTGATTATCCCAAAGAATAATGGCTTGAAAATTACAGGTACATTTCTGGATGAAATATCTCATGATATACCACACCAGAATTGGGGTGAGGCAGAATGGGATTTAGATTTTCAGCATATGAAAGCAATAGGTATTGATACTGTAATAATGATTCGATCGGGTTATAAGAAGTTTATAACTTATCCATCAAAATATTTGCTAAATAAAGGATGTTATATGCCCTCTGTTGATTTGCTTGATATGTACTTAAGATTGGCTGACAAATATGACATGAAATTTTATTTTGGTCTTTATGATTCAGGGCATTATTGGGCGACAGGGGATATGTCGCATGAAATTGAGGATAACAAATACGTAATTGATGAGGTATGGGATAACTATGGCAGTAAGTATAAAAGTTTCGGGGGGTGGTATTTAAGTGGTGAAATTAGTCGCGCAACTAAAGGAGCAATTGATACATTTCATGCAATGGGTAAGCAATGTAAAGATGTTTCAAATGATTTGCCAACTTTTATCTCACCTTGGATAGATGGCAAAAAAGCTGTGGCCGCCAGTGGTGGTTCTCTTACTAAAGATGAGGCAGTCTCTGTACAGCAACATGAGAAAGAGTGGGATGAAATTTTTGATGGTATTCATGATGTAGTTGATGCGGTAGCCTTTCAAGATGGGCATATTGATTATGATGAATTAGATGCTTTCTTTACAGTAAATA
Source organism: uncultured Proteiniphilum sp. (assembly GCA_964575445.1). GTDB lineage: Bacteria > Bacteroidota > Bacteroidia > Bacteroidales > Dysgonomonadaceae > Petrimonas. Next base: position 22,257 of record CAZNRT010000004.1, read on the forward strand.
AGAAATTGGCTGACAAATACGGCATGCAATGTTGGACAAATGCTGAAACATTTGATAGAGACATGCCAATAAAATTTTTGCCGATCAAGTTTGATAAGTTACGTATGAAATTAGAAGCAGCTCAGAGAGCTGGATATGACAAGGGTATTACTTTCGAGTTCTCTCATTTTATGAGTCCCCAGTCTTCTTATCTACAGGCTGGTCATTTATACAATAGGTACAAAGAGTACTTTGAGTTATAGCTGTTATAATGCGGTATAATAATGATAGATAGTATTATGCCGCATTATTTGTATGTTAATAATAATTTATAGTCTTAGATTTACAGTCTTTAGGATAGGATGTAAGGTTAACGCAAAGATAAATGCTAAAATGACATCAATTGTTGTATGTGTAAGCTAAGGGTAATAATAAATTCTATATACAGATTGTGTTGAAAGATAAAAGAGCTTTTTCGCTGGATGCCCTAAGAGGGTATGCTATTATTACTATGATTCTCTCTGGAACTATTGCTTCAGGTGTGCTTCCTGGTTGGATGTATCATGCGCAAGTAGGTCCTCGTTCTAATTTTTCATTCGATCCCTCTGTCTTTGGAATAACTTGGGTTGACTTAGTCTTTCCTTTCTTTCTGTTTGCTATGGGGGCTGCCTTCCCGTTCTCCATAGGAAAAAAGATTCAAAAAGGGGTTTCAAGATGTAGTGTGGCTGCTGATAGCCTGCTCCGAGGAATAAAGTTAACTTACTTTGCTATTTTCATTCAGCATATGTATCCTTGGGTAATATCGTCTCCTCAAGATACTAAGTCTTGGTTGATAGCACTGTGTGCTTTTGTATTGATGTTTTTTATGTTTATGCGTATTCCGTTAGAAATGCCTAAGTGGCTACGAGTAGTTATCGAGCTATCTGCTTTCTGTATAGGTTTGCTTATAATGTTAACTCTACCTTATGCAAACGGTAGAGTTTTTAATCCTTCCTTTAGCAACATCATTATCTTGGTATTAGCCAATATGGCTATCTTTGGTTCGTTGATATATCTGTTGACTGTTCATAACAAGTGGGCACGTATTGCTTTTCTTCCTTTTGTCATGGCAGTTTTTTTGGGGAGTTCTACTGAGGGGTCTTGGGTCAAAGAAGTGATGAATTATTCGCCGTTGCCTTGGATGTATAAGTTTTACTATCTTAAGTACCTATTTATTATTATCCCAGGTAGTATTGCTGGAGAGTATTTGATTAACTGGTTGAGTGATAAATCCGCAACTCCTCAAACAGTCACAGAGAATAGGCGAACGCCATTCATTTTGATTCTTTCTATTGCTATTATTGTATTTAATCTCTATTGCCTCTATATGCGTTATTTGAATTTAAATATCGCAGGAACAACTGTGTTGTTAGTTGGTCTTTATTATTTGTTGAAGGCTGAAGGTAACAACTTTAAATATTGGCACAATCTATTTGTAGCTGGCTCATATCTGCTTCTATTAGGTCTTTTTTTTGAAGCTTACGAGGGGGGTATTCGAAAGGATCATTCAACATACAGTTATTATTTTGTTACTTCTGGATTAGCATTTATGGCTATGATTGCTTTTTCGATCCTTTGTGATGTGTATCGTTGTAAAGTAATAATGCGCCCGTTGGAAATGGCTGGACAAAATCCAATGATAGCATATGTTGCTCCTCAATTGGTCGTAATGCCCATATTACACCTAACTAATTTGTCAAGTTACTTACCGCTGTTTGAGCAAAATGCATGGCTGGGTTTTATAAGGGGTGTCATTATTACTACATTAGCTGTATTAATTGCCATCACTTTTACAAAGTTGAAATGGTTTTGGCGAACATAGGACAAATCCTTTTATTACCTCGGTTTTATCCCACAAGCCTCTCCAGTGGGCTCATCTTCTTCTCTAACCCAAATATCTTTGAAGCTCGCTTCGTTTCGTCTGAATTTTACAAGAATATATGAGCAAGTCGGTAAGACTTTTAGGTTGTTCTTGCGGGCATAATCTACCATTTCATCAAATAGTTTTGCTGCAATGCCTTGTCCTTCCAATTCTTTGCGCACGCCAGTGTGATAGGCATTAAGCACATTATTTTTTATCTCAAAGTCGAGCTCGGCGATTTGGGTTCCATCTCTTTCAATATAAAAGCTACCCCGTTGGTTGGCGTCAATTCTAAATAGTATTTCCATTTTATTATGTCTGAAAAATTGATGATTAATTTGAATTTGTAATTTAAATGTAAATCAATCTTTCAAAAATAATTAAAGATGTCTATCTTTGAAGTTATTGATTACAAATATTGATATAACATGAAACGCTTAAGTAAATTAATTGTTCTATTCGCATTTGTATCTACTCAGCTTCTGTATGCTGCAAATGTAGATACAGTAAAGGTTTTCAGCAAATCGATGAGTAAAGATATTAAAACAGTAGTTGTTACTCCAGATGGACATTCGGTTTCCAATATCTATCCTGTAGTGTATCTTCTTCATGGATATGGAGGTGATTATGGGTCGTGGGTGAATGGTGGTACTCAGGTGAAAACGTTGTCAGATGAAAATGGCATTATAGTTGTGTGTCCTGATGGCAATACCAGTTGGTATTTTGATAGCCCCATAGATTCAACCTTTATGTACGAAACATTTGTGGCAAATGAGTTAGTTGAGTGGATTGATGCCAATTATAATACAGTGGCACATAGAGAAGGAAGAGCCATCACGGGGCTAAGCATGGGAGGTCATGGGGGATTGTATTTGGGATTCAGACATCAAGATGTGTTTGGTGCATGCGGGAGCATGAGTGGGGGAGTGGATGTCAGACCTTTTCCAAACAATTGGGACTTATCAAAGCGATTGGGGAAGCAAAATGAATTGCCCGAAAATTGGAGTAGAAATACTGTTGTGAATCAGTTGCATTTATTGACACCAAACTCAATTAAGATTATATTTGACTGTGGCACTGACGATTTCTTTTACGATGTGAATGTTAAGCTTCATGACAAATTGTTGTATCTAAATATTCCTCACGAGTTTATATCTCGACCAGGCGGACACACGTGGGAATATTGGGCAAATGCTATAAAATATCAGTTTCTATTTTTCGATAATTATTTCAAGATGTCCAACTAAACAAATGTAGAATTAAAACTAACACCCGATATGAAAAAAATATTAATCCTTATATCACTTATAATTGCAACGTTAGGCACTTGTGCTCAAAACAATAAATCCTTTTTCAAGTTTGCATTAGTAACCGACACACATGTTGGTGGAGCTACTGGGGCTACAGATTTATATCGCACTGTGAATGATATAAATAATTGTGATGATGTTGATTTTGTGATAGTATCTGGTGATGTTACCGAATTTGGCGCATATGACGAACTACGAACTGCCAAGTGTTTCCTTGACGAACTCAAAATGCCATACTATATTATTCCAGGAAATCATGATTCAAACTGGTCAGAAAGTGGAACAAATGATTTCAATCGAGTGTTTGGAGGAGATACTTTCGGATTCGAACATAGTGGCTATCATTTCATTGGTCTTGCCTCAGGACCAAATATGCGAATGAGTCCAGGACAAATACCAAGAGAAAATCTAACTTGGTTTTTCAATTATATCAAGACTATCGGGAAGGATGAGCCCATTATTTATATAAACCACTATCCTATGGACAACTCTCTGAATAATTGGTTTGAAGTGATGGATGCGCTTCGGCCATATAATGTACAGTTAATGTTGTGTGGGCATGGTCATATCAATAAGAGATTTAGCTTTGAGGGGGCTAATGCAGCAATGTGTCGCTCAAATCTTAGGGCAAAAGATGACTTTGGGGGATATAATATAATCACTGTAACAAACGATTCAATAACTCTTCAAGAAAGAAATGTATCGGGTGAGACTTTAGAGCCTTGGCTATCATATTCTGCAAACGAGCGCACCGAATGGGAAGTTGATTCGCCACGTCCAAATTTTGGAATAAACATAGATAACAAATTTTTGACCGAACTGTGGAGTATTGATGAGACAAGTGACATGGGGGGAGGAATGTTCTTGGAAGACAATTTGTTGTTTTATACTAATACCTCAGGAGAGATTAAGGCAGTGGATGCAAGAGATGGTGGTCTGATTTGGAGTTTCAAAACTGGTGGTAAAATATATTCTACTCCCACAGTATATCAGGGCGTAGTGTGGTGTGCCTCATCAGATACTTATCTTTATGGAATAGATATGTCAAAAGGCGAGTTGATACATAAGCTTAAAAACGAAAAACCAGTTGTGGCGTCGCCAGTATGTGTTGATGATAGAGTTATTTTAGCAGGAGGTGATGGGCATTGTCGTGCATGGAATATTAATACAGGGGAGCTATTGTGGGATTATGATGATGTGAAAAACTTTGTAGTTACTCGCCCTCTAATAAAAGACAAAACAGTCTATTTCGGCAGTTGGGGGAATCAATTTTATGCCTTAGATATTGAAACAGGCAATCCAAAATGGGTGTGGGATAATGGGCAATCTAATAGAATGCTTTCGCCTTCTCAGGTGTTGCCAATATCCACTTATGGGAGAATTTACTTGGTTTCGCCCGATAGGTATATGACTGTGCTTGATGAACATACGGGGCAAGTAATATGGCGATACAACGATCCCGATAATCGTGTGCGAGAATCTATCGGCATTTCGGAGGATGGGCAATCCGTATATGCCAAAACTATGGATGGACAGATTATTGCAATAGATGCTACAAAACCTGAAAGAGAAATAAAGTGGATATCCTCTGGTGAAGATATGGGCTACGAGCTTGCACCTTCAGCAGTGGTTGAGAAAAATGGTATCGTATATTCTCCTACCGACAAAGGTTTGATATATGCCTATGATGCCACAAGTGGCTCTCTCTTATGGAAATATCGTATATCGTTTGGATTGATTAATATGATACTACCAACAGATAATGGCGAATTATATGTGTCTGCAATGGATGGAAAGTTAGTTAAGCTTAAAGTACACTAACAAACAGAATAGGGGGGCTAATAACAATTGAAAACAACAGAGTTACTACTGAATTACTACTGAATCTCAATTGAATATATGTGGTATGTGTTTTGGATTAATTGTTATAAATTTTCAGTAGTTACTTTCAAATATACAATTATATTATAATACCTATGCGTCATAAACTTTTAATTGTTAGTATAGGGGCGTCTTGCGTATTATACCCTAACGAAGATATACAAGCAAAAGATAGCTCTATTAAAAACAATGTATTATTCATAATTTGTGACGACTTGCGTCCCGAGTTAGGATGTTATGGGCAAAGTCATATCAAATCGCCAAATATTGATAAATGGGCAAGTGAGAGTGTCATCTTTGATAGGGCATTTTGCAATATTCCTGTATCAGGTGCTTCGCGGGCAAGCATTATGACGGGCATGCGTCCAACAAAAAATACTTTGTCGGCGTGGAATGCACGTGTTGACAAAGATGTTCCAGAATATATATCTATGCAGGAACATTTTAAAAATAATGGATTTGTTACAATATCAAATGGCAAAGTTTATCATCATCAGGATGAGTCATCGATGAAATACTGGGATCATATAATGTCGCCTGATCCGCAGACACCAATGAGGTATCTTTCGGAAGAAAATATTGCACTTATGAATAGATTGGGGGAGACAGGAAAGGGTAAAAGAGGCTACTTCTATGAACATGGAAGCTTTGAGGAGGAGGACTATCTTGACTGGCAAATAGCTACCAAAAGCATTGATCATTTGAATCTCCTTAGTAAATCTGGCGATCCTTTTTTCATGTCGGTAGGTTTTATATTGCCTCACTTACCATTTGTAGTGCCCGACAAGTATTGGAACCTATATGATAGTGATAGCATACGCTTGCCCGATAACTATATTCTTAAAGAGGGACACAATATACCTTCTCGCGCTTTTCCTGATTGGCACGAGCTTAGAGCCTATAGTGGCATACCTGAAAAAGGTGTATTGGATGAAGAGACGGCAAAGAATATGATACAAGGGTACTATGCGTCAGTATCTTTTGTAGATGCCCAAGTAGGAAGGTTGTTAGATGAACTTAAGAGATTGGGATTAGATAAAAACACCACTGTAGTTCTTATTGGCGATCATGGATGGAACCTCGGAGAGCATGGAGGATGGTGCAAGCATACAGTTTTAAATAGTTCTTTGCACTCCACACTAATAATAAAAGCACCCGAAGCATCTAAATCATATCACAATAAAGAAATTGTAGAATATGTTGACTTGTTTCCTACCATGTGTGATGTTGCTGGAGTGCCTATACCTGATAATGTGGAGGGTGGGAGTCTTTTAGAAATGCTCCTTTCTGATGAGGCAAAGAGTAAAGGTTATGCTGTTAGTAGATGGGATAATGGTTTTACTTACATCGAAGACTCGTACTCCTATACTGAGTGGCGCAATAAAGATGAGGAGCTTATCGATAGGCTACTATTTGATCACAAAACAGATCCGAACGAAAATTATAATATAGCCGAGCGTAAGGAGAATAGCCAATTAGTAAAGAGACTAAGCATGAGACTTAATGAGCGAAAAGGGACACGATACTTTAGGTAGAAAAAGAATAAGCGGCGAGAATAATTTATCTATTAACTGGAAGCAATGCACATATCGTTTGGATTGATTAATATGATACTACCAACAGATGATGGCGAAATATATGTGTCTGCAATGGATGGAAAGTTGGTTAAGCTTGGCTTAAACCCTCTTCATGCTTGTATAAGCGTCATGAAAGAAAATTAATAGGCTATTCTTGGCTTTCACCTCGTCCAATAGTCGTTGCTTTTCTTCCATCGCAAGAGCTGCATTATTGTCATATGCCGATAGCCAACCCACAGGCATATGCACTGAAGTTGGAATAACATCACCTGGGTAAATCACTTCGCCCTCGTCATCACTATTTACAAAAACTACCAGCTGACCTAATGTGTGCCCATCATATTGCTTTATCAATACTTCGGGACAAAGCAGCATATCGCTATTTATTAAATTCAATTGTCCTGCCTCCTTTATAGGCTCAATGTTGTCTGCAAAAAATGATGCCGCTTCATATGGTCTCGGTTTTTTGTAATTGTCCCACTGTGCTTGGCTCAACCAATATGTAGCATTTGGAAATGTGGGGACTGCCGTGTTTTCACTATTAAATACTGTTCCACCTCCACAATGATCAAAATGGAGGTGAGTTAGAATAACATCTGTAACCTCTTCAGCTGCATAACCTATTTTCTCAATCTCTAAAGTCAAATCATTCAAATCATGAGGTTGATAATACTTTAATTGATCTAAGTGTTTGTCTCCACCACCACAATCTACCAATATTTTTCGATCCTCTGTTTCGATAAACAAGCAGCGCATAGCCATTATGCACATGTTGTTTTCGTCGCATGGATAACGTTTGCTCCAATACTTTTTGGGAATAGGACCGAACATTGCCCCACCATCTGCCAAAAAATAACCCGTTTCAATAATATGGAAGTTTGCCATTTTCGTTGTACTTTTGTACAAAAGTAATAAAATGCAATGATTTGTCTATACAAAATTCTTTTTCATCTCATTTCCAAAACATATAATTCGATTAAGCTATGGCTATCTACACTGGTTCAAACAAACATTTAGGTGGAACTGAAACCGTTAGCAAGAAACAAACAGTATTCTATGGATTAGTTCAGAAGAATGTGTTGGTGACGGGGGCTAATGGTCAGTTGGGTCAGGAACTAAATTATATGGTGCAAAATACAAACACACCTTTCCGATTTATCTTCACCGATTTCGAGCAATTGGACATCACTGATAAGCAGCAAGTACAACATTTTGTTATCGAAAATAAAATAGAATATATTATCAATTGTGCTGCTTATACGGCTGTAGATAATGCCGAGTCTGATGAAGAGGTTGCTTATAAGATAAACTATGAAGGTGTTAAAAACTTAGCTGAAGTAGTTAGAGAGGTGGGCGCAAAGCTGATTCATATATCTACTGATTATGTATTTGATGGCACATCTACCATTCCTTACAAAGAAGATGATATCTGTAATCCATTGTCTGTGTATGGCAAATCTAAGCTGAAGGGAGAACAAGCTATTGCAGAGAATGCAAAAGAATGGATAATAATTCGCACATCATGGTTGTTTTCACAATATGGTAGCAATTTCGTAAAAACAATGCTTCGCCTAATGAGTGAAAAGGAGGAGCTCAATATTGTTGCCGATCAAAGAGGCACACCCACATATGCAGCCGACTTGGCTGAGATGATATTTGTGATACTTGATGAAGCAGAGTGGCATACAGGTATTTATCATTTTTCCAATTCGGGTGAAACCACTTGGTATGACTTTGCGAGCAAAATCATGGAGCTATCAAAACTAAATAATTGCAAGCTATCCAAAACCACTTCTGACCAATACAAAACCGCTGCAAAGCGTCCAATGTATAGCGTATTAGATAAATCAAAAATAGAAAATAAGTATAATGTAGTGATTCCCACTTGGGAAAATGCTTTGGAAAGGATGTTGCTTTTTAGCTTTTAGCTGTTTTCAAATCCGCAATCCGCAAACAACAATCAAATATAAATGAGTTTAAAAAAAGAAATAAAACGTAGGCGAACATTTGCCATTATTAGTCACCCTGATGCGGGAAAGACAACTCTAACCGAAAAGCTTCTCTTGTTTGGTGGAGCTATTCATGTGGCGGGTGCCGTCAAATCAAATAAAATAAAGAAGTCAGCCACCTCAGACTGGATGGATATTGAGCGACAACGTGGAATATCGGTTGCCACTTCGGTTATGGGATTCGACTATGACAAACATAAAATAAATATACTTGATACTCCTGGTCACCAAGACTTTATGGAGGATACATACCGCACCCTCACCGCTGTAGATAGCGTGATTGTGGTGGTGGATATCGCAAAGGGTGTGGAGCCACAAACGCGAAAACTGATGGAGGTGTGCCGTATGCGCAAAACTCCAGTAATGATATTTGTAAATAAGCTTGACCGCGAGGGTAAGGACCCAATGGAGGTGCTTGACGAACTTGAGGAGCAGCTTCAGATTGCAGTGCGCCCATTGAGCTGGCCTATTGACATGGGTGAAAGATTCAAAGGAGTATATAATCTGTATAAGAACTGTCTTGACTTGTATAAACCTTCAAAGCAATCTGTAACTGAGTCTGTGCACATTGATATAGATTCTCCCGAGCTCGAAAAACATATAGGCGAAAAGCTCTCCGTTCAATTGCGTGATGATATCGAATTGATTTCTGGTGTTTATTCTGAATTTAATGTCGAGGAATATCTTGCAGGAGATTTGGCACCAGTCTTTTTTGGTTCTGCATTATATAATTTTGGAGTAAAAGAGCTGTTAGATTGTTTTGTGGATATTGCCCCATCTCCCCGACCAGTGAAAGCTGAAGAGCGAAAAGTTGATCCCTATGAAGAGGAATTTACGGGCTTCATATTTAAGATTCATGCCAACATGGATCCCAATCATCGTTCGTGTATTGCTTTTGTGAAAATATGTTCGGGCAAGTTTGAACGAAATGTCAACTACAAGCATGTTCGCTTCAATAGGCAGATGAAGTTTTCATCGCCTACCGCATTTATGGCACAAAAGAAAGAGATACTTGATGAGGCTTTTGCGGGTGATATAGTTGGACTTCCCGACAATGGCAACTTCAAAATTGGTGATACGCTCACTTCTGGCGAAAATCTACACTTCAAAGGGTTGCCAAGTTTCTCGCCCGAAATGTTTAAGTACATCGAGAATGCAGATCCAATGAAAACTAAGCAACTTCAGAAAGGTATTGAGCAGCTCATTGATGAGGGTGTGGCACAGTTATTTACCAACCAGTTCAACAATCGCAAGATTATCGGAACCGTTGGGCAGCTTCAGTTTGAAGTTATCGAGTACCGCCTATTGCACGAATATGGAGCCAAATGTCGTTGGGAACCCATAAGTCTCCACAAAGCTTGTTGGATAGAGAGCGATGATACCGCAATGCTCGAAGATTTCAGAAGACGCAAGTATCAATACATGGCTAAGGATAAAGAGGGTAGGGATGTGTTTCTTGCCGAATCGGGCTATTTGCTTATGATGGCACAGCAAGACTTTCCGAAAATTAAATTCCACTTTACGTCGGAGTTTTAGAATAAGAAAAGCATTAGATTATTACATTCAAACGTAATAATTAGAGATATTACAGGAATATGTAATAATTTAGGTTATTACGTAAACTTGTAATATTTTTTTGTATATTTGTAATCACAAACGAATAATATTATGATTGCGGTAATAAAAGGAGATATAATAGCATCACGGAAACTGATAGATCAAGATAAATGGCTGTTACCCCTCAAAGAATTATTATCTTCATGGGGTACTTCACCTATGGATTGGGAAATAGTTTGGGGAGATTTTTTTCAGTTGGAGATTGCTAATCCTGAAGAAGCTCTTAAGAAAGCATTTGAGATAAAAGCATTAACAAAAAAAATAGAATCTATTGGTGATCGCAAAATGAAAAGTACGATAGATGTTAGAATGTCAATTGGTATAGGAAATAAAAGTTACTCGGGTAATAGAATTTCAGAAAGCAATGGTGACGCATTTATCTTTGCTGGTGAAAAGTTTGATATGTTGAAAAAGGAAAACACTACTCTTGGACTTAAAAGCCATTGGGAAGACTTTGACAATGAGTTTAACCTATATCTAAAATTGGCTGGAACTTTTATGAATAGATGGTCTGTTTCATCAGCCGAATTAGTTGAAGTGGTACTTAATAAACCTAATGCAACACAAGAAGAACTTGGTGATATCTTAGGGGTAAAACAAAGTGCGGTTAGTAGAAGATGGAATAGAACACATATAGATGAATTTCTTTCAATTGAAAGAATGTACCGAAAAAGATTAAATCTCCTTTTGAAATGACATTACTAATACGTCTTATCTTAGCCCATTTAATTGGAGACTTTATGCTTCAGCCAAAATCGTGGGTGGAAGATAAGGAGCTGAAAAAGATAAAATCCTCGAAGCTATATATCCATGCCCTAATACATGGTTTGCTGATTTTAATATTACTTTGGGATATTAATTATTGGCTATTAGCATTGGCAATGGCATTTCTTCATTGTATAATAGATATCCTGAAAATATATTGTCAGAGAGATTACAACAAAACCACATGGTTCTTGCTCGATCAGGGACTTCACGTAGCAAGCATTTTTATATTAACAGCCATTTGGGTGGAGCCTAAGATAAACTTATATGACTTAACTATTAGTGCTGATATTTGGATATATATCACAGCAATACTTTTTATAACGTCAGTTAGTAGTGTAATAATGCAAGTATTAATGTCAAACTGGTCAAAGGCAATAAGCGAAAACGAAAACGACTCTCTCTCTAATGCTGGCAAATATATAGGTATATTAGAGAGATTGTTCGTATTTGCGTTTATTTTAATTGGAAGATGGGAAGGTGTAGGCTTTTTATTAGCAGCCAAATCTATCTTCCGATTCGGTGACTTGAAAGAATCGAAAGATAGAAAACTAACTGAATATATTTTAATAGGAACTTTGCTGAGCTTTGCTATTGCAACAGCAACTGGCTTAGTAGCCATTAAATTGATAAATATCGAAAATTGATTTTGCAACCTATTCCTGTTCCTTCTGCTTTTCCTTCTCTCTATCTGCAATATGCACAGTCATTTGATTAAATGGAACCACCAGACCCCTATCATTAATTTGTTTATATATCTCCTCATTCAAATCGAACGTAACGCTCCAGAAATCATTTTTATCTACCCACACTCGTAATTTAAAATCAATCGAATGATCATTCATTGCAAACATTCGAGCAAAAGGCTCAGGGCTTTTAAGTACTAGCGGATGCGCTTCGGCGATACTCAACAACAGTGCTTTTACCACTTCTACATCTGTTCCATACTCAATATTAACCACAACTTCCACACGTCGAGTAGGTTGAGTGGTAATGTTCACAATATTACCTGTAGATAAAGGACCATTAGGGATATATATAGTTTTGTTGTCAGGTGTAGTCATCATTGTGTATAGTATGCCAATATTTCTAACAGTTCCTGCATTAGACTGCGCTTCTATATAATCACCCACCTTGAAAGGTTTGTTGAAGAGAAGCATCACCCCACCCGCAAAGTTCGACAGGTTATCCTTCACCGCCAAGCCAATGGCGAGTCCAGCGGAGCCAATTAGAGCCGCAATCGAAAAAGTTTTGGTTCCTACAACATTAATAATGATTAATATTAGCAATATATATAAGAAGACATCAAGAGCATTTTTCATAAACCCCCTCAGAGTGGTATCCATCTTTTGCATAGATGTTATCTTGTCAGTCATCTTTCTAATTCTGCCGATAAGCCATCTTCCAATAAAGAATATTATTACAACAACAAACAGCTTCCAAGCAAATTCCAAGCTCCATGTCACAAATTTGTGACCTATTTCTTCAAAACGCCCCTGCTTGATCATTTCAGCAATCTCATCGTTGCTCTTTAATATCTGTAGAGAATCGATAGCAAATGTTGAATTTAAAAACATAAAGTAATTTATTTGATTAAAAGAATTTGACTACAAAGTTAGTTATAATTTATATTGTTACTCATTCAAATGGTGTTTAAACAGTGTCTAATGAGAGACGCAAATAGACATCTGTTTGATATTATTGAACTTATACGGATCTTAATTCAATTAGTAAGTGTGAAAGATTGATCGATGTTTTGTATATTTGTGCGGAAAAAATGAAATCACACATTTTCAATTTGAACACCCCCTTATGTTTATATTAAAGAACATTTGTATAATCAAAAAATTACGAATAATGCGTTGAAAAATAAATGATTTCATAATCAACAACAAGCAGTCCAGATATTCTATAAATAAGATACAATACATGAGTAAAACTACATGCATAATACTATTCCTTATAATTAACAATCTGTTTCTATTTGGGGCAACTAACACAAAAGCAGATTATTATTTCAAACAGATAAGTATTAAAGAAGGGCTTTCGCAATCACGTGTGCAGTGTATATTGAGCGATTATAAAGGCTATCTGTGGATAGGAACAAAATGGGGGTTAAATAGGTATGACGGTGAAAATATCATACAATACTTTCATAAAAAAGAAAATAAATCAACTATTCCATCAAATAATATTACATTTATTATTGAGGATGCATTAAAAAACTTATGGGTTGGCACGTCGAAAGGAATATGCTTATATGATAGGACTAAAGATTCGTTTGAGCCAATAATAAAGAATGGGAAAAATCTATTTATAGCATCATATTTGTTGGTGGATGACGGTATTTTATTGGCTGGATCAGGCTCTTTATACAAGTATGAATATGAAAAACAAGAATTTATAACATTATATCAAACAACCGATCCATCAGGACATACCACTTTCTTGGAGATGGTAAGATATGATAAGGATAGGGTTATTCTGAATACGCGCTGGTATGGGGTTTATTTTTTTAATTTAAATTCTGGAGAGATTAAAATAATTGATTATCTGTCAGGAGGCAACTATTCTAAAATCTTTATTGACTCTTATGATAGATTGTGGGTAAGCAACTATGGAGAGGGTCTTTATTGTTATGAAGACGAAGTGTTGGTTAGGACTTTTACTTCATCAAACTCGAAATTGACATATCCTGTGATTCATGACATAATTGAGAAAGATAATACTCTTTGGGTAGCAACCGATGGAGGTGGAATAAATATACTTTCGCTTACGGATTTCTCCATTTCAAACATCAAGCACAATCAAGAGGATATAGGTTCATTCCCTGCCAATAGCATATATAGGCTTTATAAGGATTCATCTGAAAATATATGGGCAGGAAGCGTGCAGAATGGACTTATTGGAATAAGGGAAGTGCATATTAGATCATTCAGAAATGCTCCATTGGGCAATATATATGGCTTGAGCAATCAGACTGTTAATTGTTTTTTTGAAGACAAAAATGGCATGATATGGATTGGCACAGACGGAGGAGGAATCAATAGCTTTGATATGAATACAAAAACATTTAAACATTTGATGACAACACAAAATGAGAAAATAGTATCTATTGAAGAGTTTTCGAATGATGAGTTGATATACTTCTCGTTTAATAGGGGATTTTTTATTCTAAACAAAAAGACCAACAAGGTTAAGCCTTTCATAATAATTAATGATGTTGTGAATAGGGAGACATGTATCAACGGATTCTCCGTGTATGCCAGAAGAATCAGTGATTATGAAATAATGTTTAGTGCACAAAATCTTTATATTTATAACCTGACTAATAAAGAGTTTAGAGTTGCAGCTACAAAGGGTAAAGATTATCAACGCAATTCTCCTCCAATTATTATGACATTAGGAGCCAAAACCTATATTGCTGATGAGTATGCAATACTTGCTTATGATTCTGCTGATGATAGATTGACCAAAGTTTTGGATATTGATTTTGCTATTAACGATATGACTGTAGATAGTGATGGTCTTTTTTGGTTGGCAACTAATGAGGGGTTGGCAACTTACGATCAAAAGCTGAATAAATTGAACATGTTGTTCAATAACTTATTTGAAGAAATTATATCCGTTGAATATGATGTTAATAATAGGATATGGATTGGAGCTCATAATAAACTATTAGTATATAGGATTAAGGAGGGTCGCTTTTCATTGATGAGTGAGACTGATGGTGTGATTGCAAATGAATATAAATTAAATGCAACAATACGAACAAAGGATAATAGCATTATAATGGGTGGAACAAATGGGATGTCTATTATAAGTTCTAATATAGACCCTACTAATACTGATAGTCATCGCATAGAAGTGCTTGATCTTCTACTGAATGGAATGCCTAAATCGGTGCCTTCAAATCAACTTGAAGCAATTAAAGTTCCATGGAATTTCACTTCTTTAAATCTAAAAGTGATTTTAAATAATAAAGATATTTTACAAACAAATTTATTTCAATTTAGTATAAATAATGTTCAACAAGATGCACTTCTGTCTAACGCTAACACACTTACGCTAAATCATCTACCAACAGGGGAATATCATATAACCTCTTCATATCTTTCTAAAAGTGGTGACTGGAGCCCAGCACAGAAGGTGTTAATCATAAATGTATTGCCACCATGGTGGAAAACGATATGGGCTTATTTGGGATTTAGCATTGCAGTAATTGCAATAATAGGTGTTCTTATATATTGGATGAATAAAAATAGAAAGAGAAAACAATTTCAGGACACTATAGAGTTGAACAACAAAATAAATGAAAGCAAAGTAAAGTTTCTAACTAATATTAGTCATGAGCTTCGCACACCACTAACACTAATAATCGCTCCGCTAAAACGAATAATTAATGGAGACATAAGCAATGAGGTATTGAACGCTAAACTGACCCCTATCTATAAGCAAGCATCACAAATGAAAAGTATAATAGATATGGTATTGGACGTTAGAAAATTGGAGGAGGGTAATTCTAATCTTGAGATTGCTTCATACAATATAAATGAATGGATAAGGGAGGTGGGATCCGAATTTGATGGTGAGTTCGATTCTAAAAATGTAAGATTAGAATATATTTTAGACGACAAATTGAACACAGTTCCTTTTGATAAAACTAAATGCAGGTTTGTATTGTCAAACTTTCTAATAAACGCATATAAGTTTAGTGACCCAAATACTAAAGTTGAAATATTTAGCAACTTATCTGACGACAAGAAATGGGTAAGAATTTCGATTAAGGATCAAGGTGTTGGTCTTAATAATGTCGATATAGAATCGTTGTTTACAGATTTTTATCAAGGAGAAAATCTGAGAGGTGGCACAGGTATTGGATTATCATATGCCAAAAGCATTATACTAAATCATAGTGGAAGAATTGGAGCATTGGCAAATGAGGATAAAGGTGCTACATTTTATTTTGAAATACCAACATCAATACCGAAATTACTAACTATGGAAGATTCAAACGAAGAGTCGTCAAAAATAATAATACAGAAAACGGAAGAGAATAATTATGATTTATTGAATAGATATTCAGCAATCATTGTAGAAGATGTGGTTGAATTAAGGACATTTTTAAAAAGCTCACTCTCTCCTTATTTGGCAAAAGTATATACTGCAACAAATGGAAAAGATGCTTTGGAGCAAATCATTGATAAACATCCTGATATAATAATCTCGGACGTGGTAATGCCAGTAATGAATGGATTTGACATGTGTAGGGAAGTAAAAACTAACCTTGCAATAAGTCATATACCAATTATTCTCTTAACATCATATCACAATACTCAAAATATGTACACTGGTTATAAAATGGGAGCAGACGCTTTTCTACCCAAACCATTCGAAATAGAGGGGCTACTAAGTATAATAACTAACCAGTTGAAGTTGAGATCAAATATTAAAGAAAGATATAAAAAAGATGATTCGTTGACTCTTCAAGAATTAAGCTTTAGCAATGCCGATGAAACATTTCTTATTAAGCTGAATACTATTATTAATGATAATATAGGTAATCCTGATATTGATGTCAACTTTCTTGCGAGCAATCTATTCATAAGCCGTTCTCTATTGTACGAAAAAGTGAAATCGCTAACTGGAATGGGGATTATTGAATATCTTAACAAAAAACGAATTGAACAAGCAGTTACAATAATTAAATCTAATTCATATTACAACATAAGTGAAATCTCAGAAATGGTTGGGTTTTCATCACCTCGATATTTTAGTAAGGTATTTAAGGATTTAAAAGGACAAACACCTTCTCAGTTCAAAAAGGAAGAGCCAACCAAATAAAGAGTTGTAATTATTACCTAAAGGTGATCAAAGAATCTATGGTTTGATGATGACTGTATATGACGTTTCAATTGATTGATTTAAAATATTGAAGACCTGTGACTTCTTCCACTCTATAGAATCTAACTTGGGTTCTATAGTGGCTCCAGAAGAGAGTTTATAACTAACTCCTTTGATATTATTAGGATTGGGAATACCTCTCACAAGTATGATCTTGTTTTCCTCATCAATTTCTCCACAATATGTAACATTATCACACATTAGATTCCAATATTCAATTTTTGTTTCTACTGGGTTTTTAGTTCTGTTATTTGTTTTATTGCAAGAGACAGCAATAATTAATGCTATCGAGATAAAATAAAATTGTTGTTTCATTAAATATAATGTTGGTCTTTAAAAATAAAACGGTAGATTAAATCTGTTTTTTTTTAAAATAAACAGAGAAACCTCTACCGTTTTATATACTAAATTAAACTTTTAATCGTGTTGCAACCATCAATCTTGAAGCTTGCTTACTTTAACCCAGTCCACTTCCATTATTGCTGGAAGATTGTTGTCATCTATTGGACCAGCCCAAGAGCCTTCTCTGTTGCCACCCAATCCCATATTCAGAATCAAATAGAATGCAGAGTCTTTTGTAAAGGGCCACTGCATTTTCTCAGCCTCATCTTTTAATTTCAAGTTAGGATAGGTTAGAGTTTTAACTCCATTCACATAAAACTTGATTTCATTTTCATTCCACTCCATGCCATAAATATTATAATTAGCGTAGTCACATTTTACGGCAGTTGTTGGTGCAGGAGTTTTTATATTGAGGTTGTAAGTATAATTTGTATGAATAGCATGATGAATATTGGGTTCTTGTTTTACATGCTCCATCATATCAATCTCGCCACAATAGGGCCATCCATTATAGATGTACTTTTGGGGCATAAGCCACAGAGCAGGAAAAGCACCATTTGGATGTTTCGTAATTTTTGCTCGTATCTCAACCTTTCCAAAGGTAAACGAAAACTTGCCTCGAGTTTCAATTCCACCAGCTTTGTAAACACCATCAATTTTTTCTGCTACTAAAACAAGATTGCCATCTTTTACATAAGCTTGGTCGTAGCTTTCAGACATCTCATCATTCCAATCTGAATTTCCTTTTTGGCATAACACCCATTTGTCCTGGTTAGGGATTCCGTCTGTATCAAAGTTGTCAATGAAAATTATATTACCATCTTCACTTTGGTCTTTGAAATCTGACAATACAATCTTGTAAGTAGTTGTGGAATTATCCTCTGATACAATATTTACCGATTGTTCCTTTTTCCATTGTCCAACAAATGAAGATGGATCGGGATAAATTGTAGCCTTATCATTGATTAATTGATGTTTGACCTCAGTGATTTCGTTGGCGTTATCTATATCACCAATTTCTACTATTTTGGTTTCTTGATCAATTTTACCATGGTAATACGAATTTCCAACCTTCACGGAGAAGCCCATTAAAGGGTACTTCTCACGTATTACTAATTCATTATCAGTTTTGCTATCAGAGCAAGTAACAAAGACTGTGGATAAAAGCAAAATATTTAATATCAATAGAATTCTTTTCTTTATCATTATACTATAATTATTCGCCCCAAACTAATGGTGCTATGTATTCATATTTACTTAGTCGCATATTTCCGCCAACAGTTCTTATTAAGAAATTACCACCCATTGATATACTTTCGAATGGAATCCTCCATGTGTCCTCTGCTCCGGAAACGTTATTACGTCCATTGCTGGTGGCTTTGGCAATTACTTTATTGTTGAGTATCCATTCTGTATAAATCCATGATTTAGATGGATCCTTATCATCTTTCACCTCTCGTATATCAAAAGAAAGTACATTTGGCTGGGATGTATCAACAGGGAGTTTTAAGCTACTATTGTCGCCATGAACATCGCTTGACCATGGTGTTGTACTTAGTGCAGTTGTCTTGTTATTTATGTGGAATCTAAGTTCGGCATATGGTGTTGAGTTCCAAATAAAGAATAAATTCACTGCTGTAGCTGTAAATGGCTCATAATAGAAGTTGTAACGACCAGGCATTAATGATCCAGGTCCATAATAATTACCACTGATATTTACGTTTACATTTTTCACGTCTGGCACCTTTGGATTAGCTTGTTTGAACTTAACCGTCTTAATTAACGGAGTAGCACCATCTTCAGCCTCAGTAGACAAAACTATTACAGCAGTACGTACGCTCGATCCTATATGTTTGGATACATTAAGTACAATCTTGTCAGAGCCTTCGAATGAAGTCTTTTCAAATGTAAACCAATCATCATCGATCTCATTATCTTTAGAAACTGTCCACTTAGCGTTTGATTCTACAGGAATAATAAGCTGTTGAGCCTCTTCGTAGATAGCAAACCACTTTTCATTTTCTGGAGTTGCGGGAGTCAACAATACACCATTTTGTGTACATTCTACCTCTTGAGCAACCTTGCCGTGACGATCGAAAATTGTAATTATTCCAGTACGTTGCTCTCCACTATTAGCGCCCGCTTTTACACCTATCTGACCATCTTGAGAACCAGAGCTTCCTTTTTCTATTGACAACCATACATCACCTTTTGTAACTCTTGCTGTCCAGTTTTGATTGCTTAAAACATCAAAGAATACAGTCTCACCAAACTGACTTATATTATCAACATCGGATACATTGAGGTATGCAATACCTTTTTGGGTGACAGTAAATCTCTTGCCTGTCCAATAATCACTTTTAATGGAAATAGTATCAACTCTATCATCTAAGTCATTATTATCTTTGAAAGAGATTGTAACTGTTGTTGTTTCACCAGACTCTCCGTGATTGGGCGATATGGTATGCCAATCATGCTTTCCAAAAACTTCCCATGGATCAGTAGATTTCACTAAGAGTGAAATAACTTCGGGATTCTTGGCTTCTACTACATATGAATCTTCCACTCTATATCGAAGATCTACAGATTTCAAAACATCATCTTTGTCATTACAGCTCTGTAAAAACAGAGTTGTAATGAAAAAGGTTGTAATGAGAATTAGCCACACATGTACTCTTTTTATATTTAATTTCATATTAAAATGGTTTTAATATATTTATTTTTTTTCAGGAGTATGAGTAATTGACTTAATCACATAATAATTACCTGGGTTGGTGTCAAATAACTGAAGATTTATTATTTGACCAGGATTGTTGTTTGGATTGGTTTCATATATATTTGTCTTATTATTTAGTGATGCCTTCTCAACGCCATCTACCAAAAGTCTAATCCTTAACTTTCCTGCATTTGCTGGATCATCTTCAACAAAAAATTCAACAGTACGTATTTGATTTAGTTCTTGCGTGGTGTATGAGAAAGTTTTTTGTTGCCATTCAAAACCACCTCCACAAGTAACCTGACTTGCTGCATCAGATCGCAACCAGAAATGGAAGTTGGAATTTCCCTGATTTGGCCACATATTGAATACTAATCTTGATTTTCCAGTCAAATTCATCTCTGCAAATTCAAATTTTAGGCTTCCTTTCTTGAAGACATAATTAGAAGCCATATTGCTTCCAGCACCTATAACTTTAAGATTATTAGTGTTTTCGTCTTTTACAAAGTTGTTTGCATCACCTGAGAACCAGAAGGATGGTTTTTGAGTAATATCTAATTCAATATCTTCAAAGCCAGGAAATATATCTATTGTGGTAAGCATTACTTTGCCTTTGCGGGTAACCAACTTATTACTTTCCTTTAGAGTAATCTTAAGTTCTGAGTTGTTTAATGCTTCAGCACTGATCCAATCTGAGAACTCAGCTGGCACCTTTACTTTCCAATTTTTATTTGAGCGAATTTTCACTATTTTCTCTTTCTCTCCATATACAAAATCAATAGTTCCTGTCTGAGAGGGTTCTTCTTGTTCTATCACAACGCCATCTTGTGTAATTACAAATGAATATTCTTCAAAATCAGTCTTAACAGTAATTTTACCTTCTCTTTTGGCAGTAGGATTTTCACCAATATTTATTTTGATAGTCTCTTTATCACCACTTTCATTTCCTTCGCCTGATATTTTATTAATATTTTCGATAAACTGAGTAGATGGAATTATCTTCCATGGTTTGTTTGAAATAATATTGAAGTAAATTTCTCCCCCTTCTGTTGGAACTATACCATCATAGGGAATAACTACTAAGTCTTCTTTAGATACTTGAATAATTGTGATTACTTTGGTATCTTCAATATTTTCAGCATTAATAGTTAAAGTAGCCATACGTTGTTTATTACTATCATTTGACTCCATCTCAACTACAATCTCTGAAACTAAAGAGCTTGTGCTACTCATTGCAGGACTTACTCTACACCATTGTGCATTGCTCTTAACTGTCCATGGAGTGTTGGCGCTAATGTTAAACACAATGTTGCTCGGATTAGTAGCAAGTGCTGTATATGATTCTAAA
Source organism: uncultured Proteiniphilum sp. (assembly GCA_964575445.1). Taxonomy (GTDB): domain Bacteria; phylum Bacteroidota; class Bacteroidia; order Bacteroidales; family Dysgonomonadaceae; genus Petrimonas. Next base: position 43,605 of record CAZNRT010000004.1, read on the forward strand.
GCATCAACTTGTATGCTAATTGGAGCGGGATCTTGTGAGTCAATCTCAAATTCTTGACATGCTATAAAATTGAATATGAGTAATGCTAAGATAAAATGCACTAATCTGTTATAGTATAACTTTTTCATATTTATATTTTTATATTGGATTTATTTATTGTTTGATTACCACCCTATATTTTGTGGTTCTAAATTTGTATTTTTGAACAATTCTGCTTGAGGTATTGGGAATAGATACATTGCATCTCTCCATTTTCTTGTTTCATACAAATTCTTATGAAACTTAAGTCTGCTATTAGCGTCTCTTTTTATTTTAACACCATATAATTCTCGTTGAGTTGTGTCAGCAATTTTCCATCTTCTGACATCCCAAAAACGATGATCTTCAAAAGCAAATTCGACACGCCATTCATTTTGTAATCGCACAATAAAGTCATCCTTATTAAGCCCATTCACAACTGGCATTCCAGCATTCTTTCTTACCTCATTCAGAGCCCACAATGCTGAATATTTAAACGTATTGTCAGTATAATTTGGGTCATTAAATGCATTTATCATTGATTCAGCATAAGTAAGTAGGGTTTCAGCATAACGATAAATAACCCAGTGATGCTTATTTATTACCTTTTTATCTGGAGCAAAATTTGTTGACTCCTGAATATATTTTCTTAAGTAATATCCAGTTGGCGTTCCACCTTGCGTTACTGGTTTATCATCTAATCCACCCTCAAAAACCTCAATTTTACTATCTTTAAAAGTCATCCCATTAGCTAAAATGGTACGATAGAATCGAGGGTCTCTATTATTAAATGGAGCTTGTGGGTTAAAAGTTGGATCATCTGATATCCATCCTATATCTTCAAGTCTCACTGAGTATCCATTTATTGTCTCGAAGGCATCAACTAAATTTTGTGAAGGATAAGTTGAGTGACTAATTACATTTGCACTGCGCTGTCCTTCAGTAAATCTAATAGGAAAATTCAATAGTTCAAATGTTGCATTATCGCCATTCATTCTCATGAGCACAATTTCTTTTGAGTCAAGATTGTTTGCACTTAGCTTCGGATCTAAAGAGTATAGATTAGAATTAATAATGTCTAAAGCAGATTGTGCAGACTTTTTCCATTTCTCCACATCCATTGTAGGATTGTGTAATCTACTTGCAGAATATAATAAGGCTTTTGATTTTAGTGCCATCGCAAATCCTTTTGTGATTCTACCAACTTGTTGACCTGGTTGGTTAATATAACTTTCAGGTAGGTTTGAAGCTGTCTCATCACATTCATTGACTATGAATTTGATTACATCCTCAAATGGTGTTTTCTCAATACTATTAGCCTCTTCCTTAGATAGTGCTTTTAATGGCATTGCAATATCACCATAACGCTTTGCCAACTCAAAGAAATAGAAAGCTCTAAGTACTCGCGCCTCATATGGAAAGTATTTTAACTTTGCCATCCAATTTTTGTAATTCCCATCATGCTGATAACGAGAAAAATCTACTTGATCAATTTCAACTATGAAATTATTAGCAGCACGAATGCCTGAATATAATTCCCAAGAATCATCTACAGTATTTATTGAAGACCAGTTTCCATTATTAAAGTTTTGGATGATGTCTCCATTAGCACCAAACTCAGCATCGTCACTCCCATTATCTCTCATTGCCATAGCAGTGTTTGTATTAAAGTTGAAGCCCTGAGGTATATAGGAATACACATGAGTAAGCATCGACTCAGTAGTATTAAAATACTTATACATGTCTTCCTTAGTTTTCATTCCGTTTGTCTCGTCAAAATCTAAGAAATTGCACGACACAAAAGATAATGACAACATAATAATGATAATAAGTTTTGATTTCATATTTATTTCAATTATCTAATCATTAAAAATTTAACTTTATTCCCGCCCAATAGCTTTTAACTGAGGGATACGCCACTTGTAGCTGCTCAGGATCGGCGAACCCGATATTATCTAAAGAAAATAGATTATTGCCTTGCAAGAATAATTTCATCTCCACAAAATTGGTTACATTCTTAGGTAAAGTATATGCAATCATAAGATTACGCAACTTAATAAAGGAACCATCTCTATACCATACTGAGCTTGCACGATAGTTGTTTGAGTTATCCACTGTAGTGAGTCGTGGCATAGTTGCTACGGCTTTGTTCTCGGGTGTCCACGGTATTTCATTATTTAAGAAAGTAGTTGAAATATTGCCATTTCCCACCAAAGGCTTATAAAGTGGACTATTCAATAGAGATACAGTGTAACCTGTTAATCCCTGAAAATCACTCAGCAGTTCAAATCTTTTGTAGCTTAGATTAATACTAAACCCAAAGTAAAACCTCGGAATGGATGAGCCAAACATTTTCACTATATCTTTTTCATCAATACGGTTGTCATTATTCTGATCTTTATACTTGATATCACCAGGTGAAACGGTAGAGAATGTTTGCAGAGGGCTATTATTAATATCTATTTGACTTTCGAAAAAACCAATAGCTTCTAATCCATACATTTGTCCCACTCTGTTTCCCTTTCTATACAAATAATCATATTGTTGAAATTCTTGATTATCATTTATGATTTCAGAATTAAGATAAGAAGCAGTTGCACCTATTCCGTATCCAAAATCACCAAGTTTATCATTCCAATTTAAAGAAATGTCAAATCCTTTATAATGATTGATTCCTTCATTAGTATTTCCTATACCTATACCAATTATTCCAGATGTAGAATTTGAACCCGAAATAAGAATATCTGAACGACGTTCGCTAAATCCCTCAATTGTTGCACTTAATCTATTTTTAAATGCTACAAAATCAATACCTAAAGTGGTTTTTTCTAACTTTTCAACAGTTAGTCCTACTACGGGTAGATTTCCTTCACTATTCCCATTGACGCCACTTACATTTCCAAAGAAGTAATTAGAGCTTCCACTAATGTAAGATTGTCTCCAAAGTTCATGCCATAAATTTCTATCCCAACCAGACAATCCGTATGAAGCACGGATTTTGAGTAAGTTAATCGAATTAGAGTTTTTTAGAAACTTCTCGTTCGACACTATCCATGCAGCCGAAGCAGCTGGATAAACTCGAAACTTATCGCCGTCAGGAAGATAAGCTGATCCCGAATAGTTTAACACACCACTAATAGAGTATCTGTTATCATATGTATATGAAGCATTTGCTATTAATGACTGATTTTTTAGTGTGTTGTTTCTACCTTCTCTTATAGATGACTGCATGTCATATATAAGAAAGGCATTAAAATGATTTCTTCCTAATAAGTTATCATATCCAAGTTTCGCAACAAAATTACTTCTCATTAATAAGCTCTCGAAAGGCTGATTGTGGTTTAGAGTTTCAGAATCCTTTCCCCATACTTGAGGTGTTGTTATTAAGGTTCCTTTATCTGTTATTCTTGGATTTAAATTCATATATCGATACCCCTTTACGCTATTTTCGCTCATCGCTCCAATATTATCAAAAGACACCGATACATCTGCAAAGAGTCCTTCAGTAATTACGTCCAATTCCTGCTTCAAAGTCAAGTCTGCCAATAATGTGCTTCTGATATATCTTGAATGTCCGTAATCCTTCAGTATCGCAACTGGATTTTCTGCTCCATACACAGAGCTTCCGCCATAAATACCATTTTCATATCTAACTGGGAATGCTGCAGAAGGAGTTTTATAGATTGGATTAAATATATTATTTCTTCCAAATCGAGTGCCATTTATTTCATTTAGTTTGCCTACCAATCCAGCTTTAAGATAAGTAGTCTCTGTAATATCCACATCAATATTAGTACGTAAAGATAATCGGGTATCAGTAGGACTTGTATTATATCGCTTATCGTCAGAGTTTTGTTTTAACATTGAGTGATCACGATAATAATCTATAACAGTAAAATATCTAAATCTATTATTTCCACCATTAAAAGATAACTTAAGATTATTAGTATAGCCTGATTTGTTCAATGTTTGGTTCCACCAGTTTATATTTGGATATTCATAAGGATAAGTCCCATCTCTAAATGCTTCTAATTCGTTAGAATTATATCTCATAGGCAAGCCGTCTCTCTCTAAAGCGTTATTGAGACTTTGGGCATATGTATAACTATCTGCAAATTCTGGAGCACGAAACTGTGAATTAATTCCAAAATTGTAATCAATATTTATTTTCAACTTCGAGTTGGCTCCACGTTTTGTTGTAATAACAACTACACCATTACCTCCTTGCATACCATACAAAGCCGTGGATGCGGCATCTTTTAATACATAAATAGACTCTATCTCTAAAGAAGTGATATCTTCAATGTCACGTGGGAAACCATCTATTAATACTAAGGGAGTGCGACCATGAATTGAAAGTCTAGAAACATTATCGGGTGATGAGCCGCTTCCTTGATATACATTCAACCCTGCTATTTTTCCATATAAAGCTTTACCCACATCAACAAATGAAGACTTCTCTAAAGCTTTATTGTTGACTCCAGAAATTGAATAACTACTTGTTTGAGCAATATTATCAATTTGATATCCTATATGTAATGTATCGGCAAGCCTCTTTTCAGAAATCACTCCAGAATGCTGTGCATGTAATCCAATCATGCATCCAAAAAAGAATGTAATTAATATATATTTTATCTTTTTCATTTTCTAATCAAATTTATTAATATTATTACCAGCCTGGATTTTGGGTCATTCCATATTCTTTATTGATTTCATTTTGAGGAATTGGCAATAAATACCATTTTGTATTCCAATTTGAAACCCAAAAGCGTTCTGGCAATTCAAACATTTCAAAGGTAAATTCAGTTGGGTTTGTTAGGTCATTGCCTCTACTCTTTAGACCGTACAATTTCTTTTTAAAATCATCTTGTTTATTACGTCTAACAAGATCAAACCAACGAACTTCTTCAAATCCAAGTTCTAATGCCTTCTCCTTCAAAACAATCTCAATAAATTGATCTTTATTGAGTCCTTTAGGTATTTCTGAAAGGCCAACTCTTTTGCGAACTTCATTCACCATTCTGTTAGCTACATCCGAAGGACGACCATTTGCTTCTGTTATCACTTCAGCATAATCCAACATTATCTCAGCAAGTCTCAAATATGGCCACTGCACCGCACGACCACTTCTGTCACCACCATCTTGAAGAATAAATTTCAAAATTAAAAAACCACTTCCATCTTTATATGCAGAGTGATTAGAATAAACTGGGGCTGTGGTACCATTGAAATAGGTTTCTCCTGGACATGCTACATTTTCATATAAACGAGGATCTCGAGTAGGTACCAATCCATTTTCTTGTGTATTAATAAAGAATGGTTGTTTGCTTGGTTTTTTCCAATCAAAGTTAGCCGGAAAGTCAGTACCATCTTCCCATGGGAACATATCTACATAATTAAGAGTTGGTCCACTATAATATCTATCATTCCAAAATGAAGAATGAGTATCAGGGTTATATCCGACACGAGTGGATATTAAAATTTCTGTGCCTCCTCTTTCATAATATGCTTTCCTATATGCAAGTCTTCTTGCTCGGTGAGTATCTTCTTCAGGTTGGATAAGTTTATAGCCTGCTGATTTATCAACTTCATCAAAAAAATCTTTTGCAGCCAGCTCCGCTCTTTTCCATCTTTCAACACTATAATTTCCGTAGCATGTATATTCATCTGCGTTTGGATGCCATTTCTGTTCTGAATTGAATGTTGGACTTGCAGCCCATTGTAGCACTTTAAATTTTAATGCCATAGCTCCAGCTTTAGTCATTCTTCCATCTTCCTCAGCCGATTGTTTCCACACTAAATTTGGAATAGCCTCATCAAGCAGGCTTACAATATTATCAACAGTCTTAGCAAAATTTAATCTCGGAAATTCCATTGGTTCATTAACATCTATTGCATGGTCTAACCAATTAACTCCTCCTATATATCTCATCATTTCAAAGTAGCTTATGGCAATCAGCATTTTGGCTTCAGCTACTCTCCTGTTCTTTTCTTGCAGAGAGATATCTGGCGTCTTATTAATATTATCTATATACATCCATGCATAACGAATTGTTGTCCAGTCAGCTTTACCACCATATATATATGCCGCATTTTTTGGGGCATTTGTTGGGCTCAAAGCACCATTATAATAAAGCTTCAAGGGACCATCACTAATGTTGTCACGAAAGCTTTGATTTAAATCAGTTATTGACTCTAATATATTGCCTCCCAATTTATAATCTCCCGAAGTAGGCAAGCCATAAGGCAATCCCATATATGCTTTTGTAAGTACTTTCTCTGCATTTGCTTTTGAAGAAAACATTTCTTCAGTTGTGGCACCTGAGCTCTCTGGCTGATCTCCAAGGAAATCGTCTCCAAACTTTAATTCCGAGCAAGAAATAAAAGCAATAATCAGCCCAAGTCCTAATCCTTTTAATATAGTATTCATAATTTGTTTTTTAAAAATTAAGGTTTAAGCCAAAACTATATAGTTTTACAAGTGGATAATCTCCAAATCTGTCTGTTACACCTTCAGGATCAATATACTTCAATGGAGTAAACGTAAGTAGATTGTAACCACTAAAGCTAATTGCTAAGGAATTGGCACCAATTCTTTTAAGGAAGTCATAACCTTGTAGTGTATAGCCAAAATTTAAACTTTTCAGACGCAAATATGAAGAGTCTTTTAGCCATAAAGTTGATGCCTCAGAGTTCCAGCTTTCGGATTCTTCTGCGGGACGAGGATAAATAGCATTCAACTGATTTTCTGGAGTCCATGCCCCATCATAAAAGTAGGTCAACAAACCTCTTTTCCCAGCATTAGTGAATGGAATTCTATATTCAATGTCATATATTTTATTCACATTAGTTGCACCTGTCCATTGCATTGAGAATGAAAAGTTTTTCCAATCAAATCCTGCATTAAATCCAAAAATATACTCAGGTCTTTCAGAATAGCCTGTTACAAATTTATCATTACCATCCACTATTTGATCACCATTCAAATCGGCATACATAGCGTCGCCTGGGTAAACTCTCTGATATGGTTGTGGGAGGCTTGGATTTAATATTAGTTCATCATTCTTGCCAACAACAAAGTCGTCATACTGATATAATCTAATAAACTTGTAGAGACCACTATGTCGTCCAGTTGGTCCACCAGTAATATTCATATAGTCATACTGTTTTTTAACCTCGTCTTGATATATTATCTTATTACGTGCATAAGATACATTTGCATTTATATTGTATTTAAAGTCCTTTGATATTTCGTCATTCCATGTAGCAGCTATCTCATATCCATGATTATCTACAATTCCAATATTTAAGTTAGGTAAAGAAGTAGCAATAATATTGGGTGTGGATTGAGGAGCAATCAATATACCTTTGCGATGCTCTCTAAAATAGTCAACATTAAGTGCTAATCTTGAATTAAAAAATCTTGTGTCCAAACCATAGTTCTGTTTATCAGCAGTCTCCCATGTAACATTTGGATTGCCTATTCTGGAGATACCAAATGCAGGACTTCCAATTGGATTATCTACACCAAAGCTATAGCTGCCGCCTTCTTGCCAAGTAGCGGGCATATACATAAATCTTGCATTATCAGCACCTTTATCATTACCAACACGTCCCCATGAGACTCTAAATTTTAAAAGATCAAAGACCTTTTGATTTTCCATAAACTTTTCTGATGTCATTATCCATCCACCTGATAAGGCAGGGAAAAATCCAAAACGAGTTTTTCCGGGTGCAAAGTTTTCAGAACCATTATACCCCATATTAACATCAAACATATATTTATTTTTATAACTATACGTTCCTCTACTCACAAATCCTATATAACTTCTTGGAATATAGGTATAAGAGCCTGGGTAATAATTTCTTGATTGATTATAAAGTAACAAACCAGATACCTTATGGTCTTTAAATGATTTATTATAATTAACACGTCCTTCAGCATACCAGTTCTGACCACGTCCACGCCCCTCAGAATCTGAATATTGTAATGGAGAGTCACTTCCAGCTGGCAAGTATATATGTGTTTTGTCATAGTCTGGATCGGTTTGGTCCATCAATCCTTTTGAGTCAAAATAGGATTTATAATATACCGTTTGATGCTCCACGCGTCCTCCACTACGGGTTTTAAGTAGTGAAAAGCCATTATCATATGCACCTTTTATAGATATTTCGAGACCTGGAGTAATTACATCTAATTTCTGAGTTAGATCTAAGTCAAAGTTAAGAGTTGTGCGATAGTTCTTTGTAAATCCTTGTCCATAAAAAACAAACATTCCGTCTCTTAACACCTCACCGAGAGGAACTAAATCTTGAGGGACCAAAGTGCGCACACCGTTGACGAATCCAGGACCAGCAAAAGGATGAGACCAAATTTGTGCTATTACCCATGGGTTTTGGTCCTGTCCCGTTCCAGACACTACGCTAAGTGGCTCTTTGGTAGCACCCAAATTTCCACCCACTCCAAGTTTCATATTTGTAGTTTTTGTTAGAGAAGCATCAATATTTGCACGATAATTATATCTATCATATCTATAATTATTATTATATGTCTGTCCAGGAAGCTGCTTAAGCAAGCCATCTTGATACAAATAACTAAGTGAAATAAAGTACTTTACATTCTCGCTACCTCCTGAAATGTTGAAATTGTTTTTGCTCTGGAGAAATACATCATTAAATATATAATCACCCCATTTCACATTTGGATACATTATGGGGTCTGAGCCTGTTCTGTAAGCCTCAATCTGCTCAGGGGTGAAAAGAAACTTCTTATCTGTTTCGCCATCAAGTCCTTTCTTCATATTCCAAAAGCGAGCAAATTCATAACTACCCGTTTGTTCCACCAGAGATATCGGTTGTTGCAATCCTAATGAAGAGCCAATAGAAATAGAAGGTTTACCTGTTTTTCCACGACGAGTTGTTACAAGTACTACACCGTTAGCACCTCTTACTCCAAACACAGCAGTAGAAGATGCATCCTTTAATACTGAAATACTTTCAATCTCGTTGGGGTCTATTTGTGAAAACTCTCTTTCCACTCCATCAACGAGAATCAGTGGCTTTGCCAAGGAATTATTCAATGAGCCACTACCACGAACATATATAGTTGCTGCATCTTTTCCAGGTTGTCCACTCGACTGTACCGAAGCAACACCAGGTAGATTACCAGCTAACATATTTGTCACACTATTGACAGGTGATTTAAGCAACTCCTTAGTATCTACTGACGAAATAGCACTTGTAACCAAACCTTTATTTTGAGTTCCATATGCTATCACTACCACTTCATCCAAGGTTTGTGTGTCTTCACTCAAATACACATCAATCACTCTTTTATCTCCCACCTCTATTTCTTTGGTTGTAAGACCAATGAATGAAACAACCAATACAGATTTTTTGTCAGGTACTATTATGGAGTAATTACCATCTAAGTCTGTGATTGTTCCAATCTGAGTGTTCTTAACAGTTATGTTAGCTCCAGGTATAGACTCATTGAATACTCGATCAATAACCTTTCCCTTAATCTCAATACCTTTTTGTGAGAACACATTTTGGGTTGATATTAGCAACAGCAACATGAGAAGAAGACTAAATCTTGAAAAATTTACAATTCTCATACATTAATAGTTTTTTGATATTATTTTACGAAGACAAAATTAAGGCAACATATAATAAACCATGTACACAAATCAACATTTTAAGTACAATATTTGCCATTCAACGTCTATGCAGACACAAACAATAGCTGTTTAACATTAATCTCGAACGTTTTGCAGTGATTTTATTATTCTCAGTGCTAACAAACAATAGGATTGCAAAAACTATACTCTATCCTTAATTTGGTATTCTTTTTCAATTAATTTTGCATAATATTGTAGGTACCTTTTATTGAATATACGATAACACTTCCGCAATTATTTCATCCTTTTTGAGTTGTTTGGTTGAGAAGCCGTGATTTTATTTTTAATCATTCATGTTGAATTAAACTTTTTATTGGTTGATTAAATTACGACTGTGTTAATATAAATAATTATTGATCCATGTGGACTCCCAATGTTACAAATGCTATTTCAGATATCGCATTTTGATTTTGAGTTCATTCATTAAGAACTCAAAACATCTCATCATCAAATCATAATCCTCCACCTAAAACTCAAAACGCATCATCATAAATTCACAATCCCCCACCTGCCCAAAAATTCTGAC
>CAZNRT010000005.1:0-43337 GCA_964575445.1 uncultured Proteiniphilum sp.
ATGGTTTTCGAAGTATGAAAGTTATCGAAACAAGTTTGTTTGGATGGTTTTCGAAGTGTGAAAGTTATCGAAACAAGTTTGTTTGAATGGTTTTCGAAGTGTGAAAGTTATCGAAACAACTTTGTTTGAATGGTTTTCGAAGTGTGAAAGTTATCGAAACAACTTTGTTTGGATAGTTTTCGAAGTATGAAAGTTATCGAAACAACTTTACTTGGATCGATTTGCACACTGCAAATCGATCCAAACAACTTTACTTGAAATCAAATAACCTTTGGAATATTATGTAAATCAGTCTATTAGTGTTTTTGAGGTTTTTCGCTCATTATTAATTTCTATACTTCTATAGCGTTGATACGTACGGTCTGCTGAATGTGATTAGATATCTGATCTTCTAAAAATACACATCCTTTTCATGTATATCATCATATCGTGGTATAAACCTCGAAATTATACTCATTTATAGGTATTGATAGAGTATTTGATCAACTCTATCTTTGTAACATAGTAAAGCTATGTCTTTGCGTGATTAAACCCACATTATGGTTTCGTCATAACAACTTATAAAAGAGAACAATATATTGAGAACAATAATACTCACACTCACACTGATTGTGATAGCTGGTATATCAGTCTTTGTGGGGGTGGCAGACATTTCTATTGCTGATATTATTAGTCTGAATAGCGATAAGCTATCGTTGATAATGATTAGCAGAATACCCCGAACGGCGGCATTGATACTTGCTGGAGTAGGGATGAGCATTTCGGGAGTGATAATGCAACAAATGACGCAGAACAAGTTTGTTGCGCCTACTACAGCTGGCACATTAGAGGCTGCCAAGATGGGATTGCTGATGTTTTTGATCTTGATTCCCACCGCAGGAACGGGAATGAAGATGCTGTTTGCATTCTTGTTTACATTTGCAGCAAGTGTTGTATTTTTAGGTATTGTGAGGCGTATTCGTCATCGTAGTGTGGTTTTTGTTCCAATTGTGGGACTAATGTTTGGAGGTATCATTGGGTCCATATCCACTTTTTTTGCGGTGAAACTAAATATCGTTCAAGATACCAACGCTTGGATGATAGGCGACTTTTCGGGAGTTCTTCAAGGGCGTTATGAACTTATATACCTAAGTCTTCCTGCAATATTGATAACATATCTTTATGCCAACAAATTCACTGTGATAGGAATGGGCGAAGATTTTTCTAAAAATCTTGGACTCAATTATAAAACGGTGATGAATATAGGTTTATTCTGCGTTTCGCTCACGGTGAGTTCTGTGGTGATAACAGCGGGCGTTATTCCATTTTTGGGCTTGATAGTTCCGAATGTTGTAAGCTTGATGTTTGGAGATAATCTCAAGAAAACACTTCCATATGTAGCACTTACTGGTGCCATTTTCCTTTTGATTTCAGATATTATTGGTCGTATCGTGATTTATCCTTACGAGGTGCCAATTGGTGTAACTGTCAGCATAATTGGTGCTGTTATATTTTTAATTTTGATATTGAGGAGGAGATGAAAACAATAAAAAGAAATTATATAATTGTATCGGCATTGCTCCTGCTGTCAATAGCTCTATTTTTGTTTTACAAAATTGGTGGCAACTGGGAGTTCGCTCTCAAGTTGCGCTCGTTGAAGCTTGTGGCAATTCTCATTGTATCAGGTAGCGTGGCATATTCCACAGTAGCATTTCAAACCATTACTAATAACCGAATACTAACGCCCTCCATCATGGGGTTTGAGTCGGTATATCTGTTATTGCAAACTATCATCGTATTTGTATATGGCGATAGCACTTTAAAGGTTCTTGGCAATATGGGCAACTTCTTTTTGTCTGTACTAAGCATGATAGGTTTTGCTTTTATTCTTTATATGCTTATTTTTAAAAAAGGAAAAGACAATCTCTACCTGCTTTTGCTTGTGGGGATTATTCTTGGTACGCTATTTAATAGTCTCAGCTCATTTATGCAGCTTCTTATCGATCCCAACGACTATTTTATAGTGCAAGGCAAGATGTTTGCCACATTTAATAAGGTAAATACCAATCTTTTGTTGCCTTCGGGTGCAATTACAGTTCTGATATTAGTTTTTGGATTTAGACTTACAAAGTATCTTGATATAATGTCATTAGGTAGAGATCAGTCTATCAATCTTGGAGTGAATTATAATAGTATGGTAAAATTGTTTTTGGTAATAATTGCCATACTTGCGTCTGTGTCCACAGCATTGGTAGGACCAATAACGTTTTTGGGTCTTTTGGTTTCGAATCTCACTTACGAGATATTCAAAACATATAAGCATAGTGTTATCATCTCTGCTGCAATTCTGGTGACGGCAGTGACATTGGTAAGTGGTCAGTTTCTGATGGAGCGTTTTTTCCACCTCACTATCCCCGTAAGTGCTATTATTAATATGGTGGGCGGAGTTTATTTTATGTATTTATTATTACGAGTTAAAAAGCTATGATTGAGGTAAGAGATATAACAAAACAATATGGCAAGAAGGTAGTCTTAGATGGTGTTGATCTGCAGTTCCCAAAAGGGAAGGTCACATCACTAATAGGTAGCAATGGTGCAGGCAAGAGCACATTGTTGTCAATCATTAGTAGATTGTTGTCACAAGATGGTGGCATTGTGATGGTTGACGAGAAGAATGTGGCTGATTATAAGAATAAGATGTTGGCACAACGATTGTCTATTCTAAAACAGTCAAATCATGTTCGACTGAAACTTACTGTTAGGGAGCTTGTTTCTTTTGGTCGTTTTCCATATTCGCAAGATAAGCTTACGGATGAAGATATTGCCAAAGTGGATACAGCCATTGAGTATCTTGATTTGAAAGATATTGAAAACTCATTTATTGATGAGCTTAGTGGTGGGCAAAAACAAAGGGCTTACATGGCGATGGTGGTGGCGCAGGATACCGAGTATGTGTTGCTTGACGAACCACTAAATAATTTGGATATGAGACATTCGGTGCAAACGATGAAGACTTTGAGGAGACTATCTGATGAGCTTGGGAAGACTATTATAATTGTTTTGCACGACATCAATTTTGCTTCTAATTATTCAGATCATATTGTGGCACTAAAAGATGGTAAAGTAAAATATGCTGGAGCTACAGATACTATTATAAACGAGGATGTGTTGAAGGATGTATTTGATTTGCGAATCACAATCTGTGAAGTAGCAAAAAAGAAAATATGCAATTTTTATAACTGATAACAATAAATAAATTTTTATACATATGAAGAAGAATATTATAACGTTTGTATTTGCCTTAGGGCTACTTGTTGGCTTTGCTTCTTGTGGTGGCGGTCAACAAAAAGATGGTGCTACAAATCAAGAAACAGTAACTATTACTCATACACTTGGCACAGTCGAAGTGCCTAAGAGTCCACAAAGAGTGGTGGTTTTAGACTTTTCTGCTTTAGAGAACTTGGATTACATTGGCGTAAAGCCAGTGGCAATACCCAAAACGGCTTTGCCAAGTCATTTGAATAAATATAAAGAGGATGCATCTATTGTTGACGTTGGCACAGTAGTTGAGGTGGATTTAGAGAAAATAAATGCTGCAAATCCTGACTTGATAATTATTGGTGGAAGACTTGTTGACTTTTATGACCAATTATCCTCAATTGCTCCAGTAATATTAGCGTCGGTAATTGATACAGAAAACTTTATGGGTTCTTTCGAGGATAATCTAAAAATACTTGGTGAGATTTTTGAAAAGGAGACAGAATTTGCAAATGCTTATAGCAAAATAGAAAGTCGTGTTGCTGATGTTAATGCTAAAGTAAAAGAAGATGGCTCGAAAGCACTTATACTCTTGCACAATAGAGGGCGTTTTAGTGCTTATGGTAGTGGCTCGCGTTTCGGAATTATACATGATGTGCTTGGAGTTGAACAAGCTGAGGAGGGGCTTGGCACACATGTTCATGGCAACCCAGTATCGAGCGAGTATGTTCAAAAAGTAAATCCTGACATTATTTTTATAGTTGATAGGAGCATGGTAGTAGGTAATGAGGTGATGGACAAAGAGAGTGTTGAAAATATGCTTGTTAAGCAAACTAATGCATCAAAGAATAACAGAATAATATATCTAAATCCTGAAACGTGGTATCTTGCGGGTGGTGGTGTTACTTCTGTCAATATGATGATTGATGAAATAGAGCAAGTTTTTTAATGAGCTATAGTCCGATTTAGATTAAATAGTATCACTTTGTTTAGGCACAACAACTATGTATTTTAGTTGCTGTGCCTAATTTGTTACTATTGGCTTATTTATATACTTTTGTAACTTCAAATCAATGGTTCTTGATATTCGCTGATACTCCAGAAAAACCTTTTATACAAATATAAAAAAGATTGAAAATATGAAACTCAAAATGTTACTTATTTACTTGTGCACAGCATCAATACTTGCAGCACAGCAAAAGCCTTCGCAAGAGTGGTTAGACCAGAAATTTTCTATGTTTATTCACTTTGGTTTGTATTCCGAGTATGGGGGTGTTTATGATGGTAAGCCAGTGGAAAAGGGATATAGTGAACAAATTCAATCGTTTGCTGGTATCTTTAGTGATTGGTATGGTAATACCGCTTCAAAATTTAATCCCACAAAGTGGAATCCTGACGAGATAGTGAAATTGGCTATGGAGGCGGGTATGAAGTCTATCGTTATCACGTCTAAGCATCATGATGGGTTTTGTATGTATCATTCAAAATATACTGACTTCAATATTGTTGATGCTACTCCTTATGGTAAAGACTTAATGAAGGAACTGGCTGAGGCTTGTGAGCGTGGAGGAATAGGATTTGGGGTGTATTATTCGCTTATAGACTGGCATTTTCCACAAGCATATCCTATTTCAAGTCATAATACTGACCCGCTCACTGCAGAGCACTATGCATTCAATATTAAGCAAGTGGAGGAGATCATGACCAACTATGGGTCTATTTCTGAAGTTTGGTTTGATATGGGGTCACTCACTCCTGAACAAAGCAAGGGCTTGTATGAGGTGGTGAATCGTTTGCAACCAGGTTGTATGATTAGTGGACGATTGGGGAACGACTTTGTTGACTTTGCAGTGATGGCAGACAATGAGTATCCCGATTATAAACTTGGTGTGCCATGGCAAACAGCTGCTTCAATCTTTGATGAAACATGGGGCTATCGTTCGTGGCAAGAGAGAGGCGATGTGCAAAAAAAGGTTGATGAAAAGATTGCAAGCTTAGTAAAGGTTATAAGCCGTGGTGGCAACTTTCTGCTCAATATTGGACCACGTGGTGATGGATCGGTTGTTGAGTTTGAACGAGATGTATTGATTGGTATCGGAAAATGGGTGAAAGAAAACGCTGAGGCAATATATGCTTCTCACTCTAACCCATTTGACCATCCGTTTTCTTTTGGAGATATGACAACTAATAAAGGAAACTTATATACATTTATTACTGAAAAACCTACTGATAATATGCTGCAAATAGATGGATTTAATGGAAGTGTGAAAGATGTTTCTATCCTTTCGACTGGCAAATCGGTTGCTTTTTCGCAAAAAGGAAAAGGAGTTACTATAGATCTATCTAAAGTTGAACTAAATGAACCGATGCCTGTTTTAAAACTTGAATTTGAAGGTTTGTTTACTACTATCCCATCATCAATAGTGACAAAGGGGGTGCTTACTCCGCATAATTCTAATGCATTGTTTGGACATTCCAGCCTCAACTATTACGCAGGATATAAGAGTTTGATAGGGTATGATTGGACAGTGAAATCTAACCAAAAGAAAGTTTCACCTACCATATTTTATACCATCAATGAGAAGGGTAGGGAAATTAATATGTCATCTGCTGGCGAGAATAATAAAATTGTACTTGAACCATCAAGCTCAAAAAACGTTTATCTACCAAAAAATAGTGTAGAGTTGGGTGATCTATATCGAAAGCCTGGGCGTGGTGTATTTGGGAATGTTCCTGATGAGGGAAAAAAGATTGTGAATATATCTGATGATAACTGGAAGAAGGTATCTGGCTTTGAATATGGACAAAGTGTGACAGAGAAAATATTGCCCAGAGCAAGTATTTTATTTTTGCAAGAGATTCAATCTAACCGAGAGCAAGAGGTTGCAGTTGAGATAGAGAGTGGTAATTCAGTATATATATTGCTGAACGGAGAATATATAACAGCGCATTTTTCTCCTGAAAGAATCAAAACTCAGAAAGAAATAGTACTGCTTCCGCTAAAGAAAGGGAACAATCAGCTTATGATAAAATATTTCAATGGCTTCGAGAAAGAATTTTCATATAGCATTAAGCTTTTGGATGAATGGACTATATACTCTCAAAAGATCTCTTCAATGCCATTTGATGGGGAACTAAGTGTTCGGGCAGTGGGAGATGGATCATCTGTAACGCCACTTCGTCTGAATAATATATCTATAAAATTATAATCGTTGATAGAGTGAAAATTTTATTTGTACAATATCCAAAATGTGGTACGTGTCGCAAAGCAGCAAAGTGGTTGCAAGAAAATAATATAGAGGTAGAGTCAAGGCATATTGTGGAGGATAACCCTACTGAAGTGGAGCTTAATGAATGGATAAGACGCAGTGGTTTGCTCATTCAAAAGTTTTTCAACACTTCAGGAAAAGTTTATAAAGAAAACAACTTGAAAGAAGTCGTAAAAGTGGCTTCACATGATGAGTTAATAAGGTTATTGGCTTCAGATGGCATGCTTGTGAAGCGACCCGTTTTGGTTTCTGATAAATTTGTGTTGGTTGGATTTAAAGAGGAAGATTGGGCGAGTGTGTTACTATAGAGTTTTTTATTTATCTTTATAGAGATTTTATTGACAAACTAATAAATATTTAGGAAATGAAAAAAGGAGATAAAGCAAAAGTTTCTCCAAAGTTGACTGGAGAGAATGAGTGGATAGAAGGTGAGGTCATTGATATTGAACAAAATCCTTTTATAGGGATTGTTGTTTCTATTAAAGACAAGTTGGGACGAATATTTTTTGGAGAAGAAAAATATTTCGTTTTGATTAGCAATGCCTCATAAACTTATAAACACCAAATATATAGAATGTTTGCAATAACTTTTGATATGGCTAATTTATATCGTGCCATTGAAGCATTAAAAACAATTGATTGGTTTAGGAACTCAGTCCGTGATATAAGAGTATTTAGGGTTGAGGATTGGAGCAATTTTACTCCTGTGATTAAAGAATGAAATTAGCAAATATAGAATTTCCAAAATATCCCATCTTCCTCGCACCGATGGAGGATGTGACTGATATTGGTTTCAGACTCTTGTGCAAGGAGTTTGGAGCTGATATGGTATATACTGAGTTTGTGTCAAGTGATGCATTGATTCGTCATGTAAAAAAGACGAAGGAGAAGCTGACAATATCTGAGGATGAACGCCCTGTAGCAATACAAATTTATGGTAATGACCCAGACTCAATGGCAGAGGCTGCTCAAATATGCGAAGAGGCTAACCCCAATCTAATTGATATTAACTTTGGTTGCCCTGCAAAAAAAGTTGCGGGAAGAGGAGCGGGCTCGGGCATGCTCAAAACTCCCGACTTGATGATTGAGATAACAAAACGTGTGGTGGATGCCGTAAAACTTCCAGTAAGTGTAAAGACGCGCTTGGGGTGGGATGATGACAGCAAAATTATTGTTGATTTGGCTGAGGAGCTTCAAGATACTGGTATTGTAGCTCTCACGATTCATGGTCGTACTCGTAGCCAACAATACAAAGGTGAGGCGGATTGGACTCTTATTGGCGAGGTGAAAAATAATCAACGTATGCGTATTCCAATCATTGGGAATGGGGATGTGACTACTCCACAGATAGCTAAGCAACGATTTGATGAGACTGGTGTTGATGCCGTAATGATAGGTCGTGCAAGTTTTGGAGCACCATGGATATTTAGTGAAGTGAAGCATTTTATAGAAACAGGAGAGGTGCTTACGCCCAAATCCTTTGCATATTATCTTGATGTGTTGAAGCGTCAAGTACAAGAGAGTGTGAATAGGATTGATGAGCTAAGAGGCATATTGCACATGAGGCGACATTTGGCTGCATCACCAATCTTCAAAGGAATACCTGAATTCAAAACTACTCGTATAGCAATGCTTAGAGCAAACACACTTTCCGAGCTGTTTAGTATATTAGACGGAATTGAGGAGAAGTATAATTTGTAAAGCAATATCATATAATAGTGAAAGTGTGAGTTTTTAATTATCAAAACTCACACTTTTTTATTTCACTATATCTCTATGCTAACCTGATATCCTTCATATTTTCTGATGTTAATAACTCTACCTTCATCAAGTATAAGATATTGCCCTTTTATTCCCAATAGCTTGCCAGCGAATGACTGATCTTTATCAAGGTTTATACTCTTAATCTTTTTGGGAAATTCAATGACTGGATATTGAATGTGGGTTACTTTATCATCATCACATATATACTCAATAATGTCATTAGGAAGAATCATTTCCAACTCATGTTTAGTTTTCTGCAAATCAATATCGTCATCAATATTATTTTTTAGCATTGATTGCCAATTGGTTTTGTCATCAAATGTGTCTTTTAGTGCCACTTCAATCACTCCCGCTAAATATCTGTTAGGTGTTTTTGCTAATTTTATTGCAGAACTTGCTCCTTGGTCAATCCATCGGGTAGGCACTTGACTGTCTCGTGTTACTCCCACTTTCACTTTGTCCGTAGCCGCAAGATAAACATAGTGCGGCTGATTGTGATGCGCTTCTTCCCATATTGGGTCTCTACCTTCGCCAAGATGTGCACGACAAAGTTCTGGTCGAATTATACATTCTGAGTTTTGTGGAGAGCTCTTGAAGCAAGGAAAGCAGAAGCCTTGTGCGAACGATTTACTCGTCTTTCTCCCACAATCTATGCAGAAAATATTCCCCTCGAATGTAACTGAAATATTCTTGCCTACCACTTCATTCATTTTTATTGTCTGCTCTGTTTGTGTGGCAGTGTCAAAAAGTAGCATTTGGTATTCAACAGCACTTCCTTCTTTCAGTTCAGCTGGCATCTTTCTCAATTCACCTTTGTATATCATTTTATTTCTATTGTTTTGTCTGCAAAAGCACCTAATGGCGAGGGTTTGTCTTTTTTAAAACTTCTTTAATTGTATCATCATTTAAATCATCAACCATCTCAAATTTTATTGGTGATTTAAGCATTAAGCTTTTGTCATTAACTATCTGTGAAGATCGGAAGGTTGTACTCGCAGACCTTGATTTGGCAGCAGGTATGCCTGTAATTAATGAAACTGCTTTACCAAGTAATGGTTCTGTTGTCTCACCAAATGGAACAAGGAATAGCTCTTCGAACTCATCAATTTCATGCTCTGGAGTGAACCCATTGGTAAAGTCAGACTTGCTATCGCAATTAAAATACTTCACAATAATTGGTTGCATTCCCCATTTGTTTTTTTTGTTCTTATCATCAAATATTGTAATAGAACCCACATTCTTGCCATATGTTGTATCCCCTATTAGGATTACATCCATATAAGGCTTTAGTCCGTTTATAACAAATTCACTTGCTGAAGCAGTATATTTACCCGTTAGAACGTATAGGCGGTTTAGATTAAGAGATGGAATATCTATCTCTGTCTTGCTGCCTTTAATCTTCTCAATAAAATATTCTTTATTATAATCAGCTCCATACTCTTTCTTTAATTCTTGATGCACAATAGAATTATACTCTGAAGTAACTAATAAATTGTTTGTAGATCTATTTTTTACTAATGCACTTGATAAAGCGATGGCACTTGATACTGCTCCACCACTATTATATCTTAAATCAAGCACCATCTCTGTTGCCCCTTTTTCCTTTATTGACTTGAGCTTATCCATCAGTAATCTATCGTAATTATTGCTTTTATCTCCTTTGTCAGTAGCAAAAAAGTTATATACAAGATAGCCAATATTTTTTCCAGATATTGTGTAAACGCTGTCCATATACACAGGATTCTCAGCAAAGTTCTTGTGCATAGATATTGAAATTGGCGATATTGGGGTTAGGTCATATTTCTTTTTTTGTTCATCATACTTCCATTCAGATCTTGACAGTGCTTTATTGTCAGTGCCCCCAAATAATGATTTATAATTAGAGGCAGTGATTTTCTTTCCATCCACCTCAGTGATAAACTGCCCTCTCTTCACTCCTTTGTCAAAGGCATCCGTGCCATGCATAGTATAGGTGACTAAGGCGTAATAATGTGTTTTAGCCTTATCAGCCCAAGCAAAAATATATTCAAATCCTATTTCGTCTGATGCAATACCACTTAGCGAACTCTGAAGCTTTTCATAGTCGTCTTGAATCCATGAGAATCGGTCTCCATCGGGTTGACTTTGACTAAACTTGTATAGTATAGAGTCGAAATACTTATCAGGATTTAAAGACGTGTTGCTACTTTTGGGAAGTTTTGTATTCCAATAGTAGTAAAGTGACATCTCGCTATGTATCCATTTATTTACATATTCGTTGTCCAACTCTTCGCTGTCTATATTTATTTCTTTTTTCTCACATGCCCAATTTGCCATCATCAGTGTGATCGCAAATACATAAAATAGTGTTTTCTTCATATTCTTTTCAAATAAGTATTTCTTTTTACTGTTTTAATTAAAGTATTAGTTCTCCCTTCCCTTGTCTTATAATTTCAGGTTCATCACCAGTGCAATCCACAACGGTTGAGGGTTCTATGCCGCCATAACCTCCATCTATTACTACTTCTGCAAAATCACCCCATTTTTCATAGATAAGTTCAGGGTCGGTAGTATATTCCACCTCATCATTATCATCTTTCACTGTGGTGCTTAAAATAGGATTACCAAGCATGGTGACTAATTCGTGAATAATAGAGTTGTCGGGTACACGAATACCAACAGTCTTTCTGTTCTTATAAATCTTGGGTAGAGATGAGGTGGTTGGTAGAATAAAAGTAAATGGACCTGGCAAATTCTTTCTCATCAACTTGAATGTTGTGTTGCTTACTTTTGCATACTCGCTTATATTACTCAGGTCGTTGCAAATAATTGAGAGGTTGCTCTTCGTTGGGTCTATACCTTTTAGTTCACAAATTTTTTCCACAGCACGCACATTTAGTGCATCGCAACCGATACCATAGATAGTATCAGTAGGATAGATTACTATTCCTCCATCACGTAGAATTTCAACTATATTTTGTAATTCACGCTGATTAGTATTTTCGGTGTATAATTTTACTAACATAATAGTAGCAAATGTATAAAAAAATAGTTCTTAAGCAACGCTTAAGAACTATTTTAACTATAAGCTATAGAGCTTTTTATCCATATATAATATTTCCAGCTTCATCTGTATAATCATCCAAGCCATTGCTATATTGTTTCATTGCTCTTAGGCTCATACCCATACTTGAGAAGCCACCGTCGTTGTATAAGTTTTGCATTGTGACTTTTCTTGTGAGATCAGAGAATAAGGTGATGCAGTAATCGGCACAATCATCAGCATCAGCATTTCCGATTGGAGACATGCGCTCAGAGAAGTCAAGCAAATCTTCCATCCCCTTTATTCCACTTCCTGCAGTAGTCATTGTAGGCGATTGAGATACTGTATTTATACGAACCCCACGATCGCGACCGTATATATATCCAAAACTACGAGTGATAGATTCCAAAAGAGCCTTTGCATCAGCCATATCATTATAGCCATAAAACACGCGTTGTGCAGCAACATAAGTAAGAGCAACGATAGAGCCACCACGCTCAATAGCATCTAACTTTCTTGCTACCTGCAACATTTTATGAAAAGACATTGCAGAGATGTCAAGTGTTTTGCTATACATATCGTAATCTAAATCGTCGTATGTACGTTTTTTGCGCACATTTGGCGACATTCCGATTGAGTGCAGTACAAAATCAATTTTCCCACCCAAGATTTCCATCGATTTGGTAAATACCATTTCTAAGTCCTCCACATTGGTGGCATCTGCTGGAAGAATCTCTGCATTTATCTTTTCTCCTAATGCATTAGTATCTCCCATTCTCACAGCCACTGGAGTGTTTGAAAGTGTTAGTAGTGCGCCTTCCTCGGCAGCTCTTTCAGCCACTTTCCATGCAATAGACTGATCGTTGAGTGCACCGAAAACGATTCCTCTTTTACCTTTTAATAAGTTGTAACTCATATTTATACTTTTCGTTTATTGAATAATTACTGCACAAAAATACAAAACATGTGCAACAAATAAACGTTAGTTTTAAATATTTGTTCGATAAATATTGACGTTTCTTGATTTTCCTTACTAAAATCACTCAGGGCTTAGAAAAAAGCTAAGTCCTGAGATCTAAAAATAGTTTTTAATAATCAGTAGATTGTTACACTAATTATTTTCAACGGTAATGCTTTTCCATACTCCTGCTGCAATTGCAGCTCCTAAAAATGGTGCTATTATGAATAACCATAATTGAGATAAAGCAGCTCCACCTTGAAATATTGCTGGACCTATACTTCTGGCAGGATTTACTGATGTGCCCGTAATTGGAATGGCTACGATATGAATAAGTACTAAGGCTAAGCCTATGGCGATACCCGCAAAACTATTCAAACCATTCTTTGCCGTGACACCTAATACCACTAACACAAATATAAATGTGAATACCATTTCGGCTACAAATGCTTGTGCCATATGACCATCAGCAAATCCGTTAGCTCCAGTTAATGTAGTAGTCGAGCTTGAGTCTTTCGCTAAGAACCACAAAATCGATGAGCCAATGATTGCTCCAATTACCTGAAATATCATATACATACCAGCATCCCTGCCACTCATTCGTCCCGATAGGAATACACCAAGAGTGATAGCTGGATTGATATGACCTCCTGATATACTTCCAATGGCATACACCATTGCTACAACTGATAATCCGAATGCAAAGGCTACTCCAAGCGTGCCTACTGAGTCAAATGGTTGACCAGCTCCAGCAAAGACAGCTGCTCCACATCCCATTAGTACTAATACCATCGTGCCAATCATTTCTGCAAAATACTTTTTCATAAGTTTAAAAATTTGGTAGTTTAAAGAATTATTTCCCGAGTACAAGTTATTTATTAATTGTAATAAGTGATGGCTGTGAGTATAATTATATTTGGTATTGTTGAATTTTTCTACACAATTCAACTTATTTATTGAACAATTCAACTCTCAGTTGTTATTATAAGTAGTAAAGTAAAATACATTATGAGAGTTACATATATATATCATAGTTGCTATTTGTTGGAGTTCGAACATTTTTCATTGTTGTTTGACTATTACGAAGATGCCAAGCAGGAGGATGGAACCCTTTGGGTGCAGGATTATTTGCTCAATAAGAGTGAAAGGCTATATGTGCTCAGCACTCATTCACACAAAGATCATTTCAATCCAATAATTTTTGAATGGAGTAATAATAAACCCAATATCAAATATATCCTATCCAAGGAGGTAGCAGACATACATTCCTTGCCCGAAAATAGAGATATTGTTTTGTTAGACATTTTGCAAACCTATGATGACGATAATATCCAGGTAAGAGCTTATGGTTCAACGGATGTTGGTGGATCATTTTGTGTGGAAGTGGATGGTCAGAAGTTCTTTCATGCGGGAGACTTAAACAACTGGCACTGGAATGAGGAGGTTTCTCAAATGGAAGCAGCGGGATATGAAAATAGTTTCCTTTGCGAATTGGAGCTTCTTGCCGAGCATACTAATCAAGTTTTTTTGGCAATGTTTCCAATTGACCCTCGTTTAGGCAAGGATTATATGAAGGGTGCAAGGCAGTTTGTGGAGCGTGTATCGGTTGACTATCTCTTGCCTATGCACTTTGGAGAAAATTATGAGAAAGCAAATGCATTTGAAAAATATGCACGATTGCAGAATTGCCAATATTTGGCGATAAACAAAAAAGGAGAATCATTTAACTTAAAAAATATGGAAATTAAAAGTAGATTTGATCATTACAATATTAATGTACTTGATCTTCAAAAGAGTATTGAATTTTATGGCAAAGCGTTAGGTCTGAAAGAGGTTAGAAGAAAAGAGGCTTCTGACGCTTCGTTCATTCTTGTATATTTAGGAGATGAAGTAACGGGTTTTACCCTTGAGCTCACTTGGTTGCGTGACTGGGATCGTCCTTATAATATGGGAGATAATGAGCAGCATCTTTGTATGAGGGTAGAGGGAGATTATGATCAAGTGCGTGCATTTCACAAAGAGATGGATTGTGTATGTTACGAAAACGAGAAAATGGGGCTCTATTTTATTATAGATCCAGATGGGTATTGGATTGAAATTTTACCATTGGTGCGTTAGAGAATTACAAATTTGCTACCTTTGATCTTATCAATTACTATTACGCACCTAAATTGTTATGACATTTGAAGAGATAATCAATCATCGTCGCTCTGTTCGCCATTATGATCCTGATAAGGAACTCGATAGCAATAAGGTGCGACGTTGTATTGAGTTGGCAACATTGGCTCCCGTAAGCAGCAATATGCAGCTATGGGAGTTTCATCATATCACCTCGCCTGAGTTACTTAAGAAGATGGAAAAGGCTTGTATTTATCAAAATACTGCTCGAACCGCTAAACAAATTGTAGTGTTTGTGACGCGTCAAGATTTGTTTAGAAAAAGAGCTCGTCAGGTACTCAGTTTTGAGCGAAAAAATATTCGCAACTATGTTCCCAAAGAGAAACAAGAGAAATATATTAAAAACCAAGAGATCTACTATAACATTGCAATGCCTTTCATATATGGTAGATTTTTAGGTTTATATGGTATTTTCCGAAAACTTTTTGCCACAGTAATAGGTTTATTCAGACCTATTGTTCGTGAAGTATCCGAATGCGATATGAGAGTGGTGGTTCACAAAACTTGTGGTTTGGCAGCTCAAACCTTTATGCTTGCAATGGCAGATGAAGGATACGATACGTGTCCTCTTGAGGGTTTTGATAGTCGGTTAGTAATAAAGGCATTATCGCTACCCAAAGGTGCTGAAATAAATATGGTTATCACTTGTGGCATACGAATGGAGAAGGGATTGAGGGGTGAGCGATTCAGAGTCCCCTTTGAAGAGGTATATAGAAATAGATAAATATAAAGCAGTAATCTTGAGATGACTGCTTACAATTTCAATTTTAAAAAATCACTAACTATAAGAGATGAATTTTTTTAATTATAAAAGACGCTCCACTGTTGATGTTCCTGTAGGGAATATACATATTGGAAGCAGCTATCCCATTGTTATTCAGACAATGACGAGCACCGATACTCTCGATACCGAGGGTAGCGTGGCGCAATGCGAAAGAATTATTGATGCTGGTGCAGATCTTATTAGACTTACAACGCAGGGCAGGCGTGAAGCGGAAAACTTAGGTGTGATTCGTCAACAATTGCTGGACTTGGGTTACGATATTCCTCTCTCGGCAGATATTCATTTCAATCCGAGAGCAGCACAGGTAGCAGCTACTGTTTGTGAAAAGGTGCGAATCAATCCTGGTAACTATGCTGACAAGCAAAAACGATTTGAGGAAATTGATTATACCGACGAAGGATACTCTACAGAGTTGGAGAAGATAAAAGAAAAGGTGGCTCCTTTTTATCGATTGTGTAAAGAAAATAAAGTTGCAGTGAGAATCGGGGTGAATCATGGGTCACTTTCCGACAGAATTATGAGTCGATTTGGCGACACACCCGAAGGAATGGTGGAGTCGTGCATGGAGTATCTTTATATTGCTCTCGAAGAGGATTTTCATGATATTGTGATTTCTATGAAAGCATCTAACACGCTACTGATGACAAAGGCAGTTCGCTTGTTGGTTGACCGAATGGATAAGGAGGATATGCACTTCCCGCTACATCTTGGTGTCACCGAAGCAGGTGATGGCGAGGATGGAAGGATGAAATCAGCTGTTGGAATTGGTGCTTTATTGTCAGACGGAATGGGCGACACCATCAGAGTGTCTCTTAGTGAGGAGCCCGAAGTGGAGGTACCAGTAGCTCGAAAGCTTGCCGAATATGTAGCAAAGAGAGCCAGTCATAGTCTTATTGAGGGTGAGTTATGGAGTGGGTTTTCCCCTTTTTCAACTGACAGGGTCGAAACAAAATCAGTGAGAAACATAGGTGGTGAATTTCTTCCTATTGTAATTTCGGATAGAAGCCACACCACTGATATGAGCATTAGCACTCACTTTATACCTGACTATATATATGTGGGCTCATCCATGCCAGAAAACTTTCAGAAAGGGATGAAGGCTATTGTTGACTATGATAGTTGGGAAGATAAAATAGATTATTTTCCATTGTTTACAATCAGCAATATTGATAAAATAAGTGATAGCAATGCACAGGTCAATTTTCTTCGTATATCATATCCTGAACTATCGGATGAGGTTATTTCAAAGATAAAAGATTATCCAAAAGCGGTGCTTATCTTGACTACTAATCATATCAATGGAGTGGGCGAACAGCGAGCAGCCATTCACAAGCTACTGATTAATGATTGCCGTGTGCCAGTAGTTATTCAAAGGAATTATAAAGAAGACCTTGCCGAAGATATCCAACTAAAAGGAGGGGTGGACTTTGGTGCAATTCTTCTTGATGGATTTGGCAATGGCATCATGATTAGCAATGAGGGGAATATTGAGATTACAGATCTCGATTCTTATTCATTTGGCTTGCTTCAGGCTGCGAGAGTGAGAACGAGTAAAACAGAATTCATATCTTGCCCAAGTTGTGGTCGCACGTTGTTTGACTTGCAATCTACAGTAGCAGTTATCAAAGAGCATTTTTCTCATCTTCGACATCTCAAAATTGGTGTGATGGGCTGTATCGTTAATGGTCCTGGTGAAATGGCCGATGCCGACTATGGCTATGTGGGAGCTGAGCATGGTAAAATCTCGCTATACAAAAAGAAGCAATTAATTGAAAAGAATATCCCTCAAGCTGAAGCTGTGGAGCGACTGAAAGAGCTTATCAAAGAGCATGGAGATTGGGTGGAACCAGAGGAGTGAATTATTGTTTGCAAATCATAGATTAAACCAAAGGACTAAACATTAATCTATATTCATATGTTAAGCAATATAGACTTACAAAAATCACATTAAACAATAATTTAAAATGAAGAAATTAATGATTAGTTTTGCTCTGATGAGCTTGGTATTTACAGTAGTAGCGAACAACCCCAAAGAAAAAACAACAGGCAAGGCTATAGACCTCAATCATAAAACATTTATAGAAAAGGTGTTTGACTTTGAAAATTCCGAAGAGTGGAACTATATAGGTAATAAGCCAGCTATAATAGATTTTTGGGCTGCATGGTGTGGTCCTTGTCGTCAAGTCTCGCCAGTGCTTGAAGAGCTTGCTGCTGAGTATGGTGATGATATCTATGTTTACAAAGTGAATGTGGATGAGCAGAGAGCAATTGCACAAGCTTTTGGGATTAAGAGCCTTCCTACAATATTGTTTGTCCCAATGAAGGAGCAGCCACAAGCGGTGATGGGTGCAGCACCCAAATCAAAGTTGAAAGATGCAGTAGAAACAATTCTACTAAAAAAAGGTGGTGAGAAATAATATTAATAGATATATGACGATTACAAGTCTTCAAAATAGTGCAATAAAAAATATAGTTAAACTATCCAAGAGTAGGGAGCGACAGCAACAAGGGCTTTTCATTATTGAAGGAGCAAGAGAGCTGTCGCTTGCTTTAAAGTCTGGATACATTATTGAGTCGATATACTTTTGCCGTGAGATGTTTGAAAAAACTAAGTATCCCAATGTTTTAGATTCAATTTCTCAAAATTCTATCTTTGATGTTAGTCACGAAGTATTTAGTAAGATTGCATATCGCGAAAACTCTGATGGAGTTGTAGCTTTAGCCAAACCTAAACTTCATACATTGAATGACTTGAAGTTGTCGCACAATCCTTTTGTTATCATTTTAGAATCAGTAGAAAAGCCCGGTAACTTAGGTGCTATCCTTCGCACTGCCGATGCAGCTGCTGTGGACGCAGTGGTGATATGCGACCCGCAAACTGATTTGTATAATCCTAACGTTGTGCGTTCGAGTGTAGGTGGATTGTTTACTGTTCAATCTGCCGTATGTACATCCCAAGAGGCAATTAGCTGGTTGAATGATAATCAAATTAAGTATTATGCTGCAGAGCTTGAAGCAGCTGAATATTACCAAGATATAGATTTTGCAAAACCATCCGCCATAGTGATGGGAACTGAAGCTGATGGATTGACTGATATTTGGCTCAATAGTGCAAATAAGAGAATTAAAATTCCAATGCGAGGTGAAATTGATTCGCTTAACGTCTCTGTCTCCACTGCTGTACTCACATTTGAAGCTATGAGACAAAGAGGATTTTAAATGCTAATGTTGGTATAATTAAATTAGTGGTACTCATTAATAAAGGGTACAGCGATCATGTTTTTGATATACAGTGCCTAAATGTGTTATAAAACATAAAAAAATAGTTTGTAGGTAAGCAAAAGAGGCATATCTTTGCAACGAAAACCTAAAACAATCATATCAAAGTTAAGTCTAATAATGAAAACATTATACAAAAGAGGTCACCCCGTCCGTGGTGACCTTTTTTTAATTTTGTGATGTTCGATTCAAATTTTATCATATGCTATATAACATAAATATTTAGTTTGCACTTTTCAGAAAGTGCTCTATCTTTGCAAGCGATAACCTAAAACAATCTTTTAACAGTAAATCTATTTAATCATAAGAAACAAAAGCAAAAGAGGTCATCTCAAAAGAGGTGACCTTTTTTATTCTTATATTTATAATTGAAGATTTATGTATTTATTCAATCCAGATAATGATTTAGCACTTGCTAATTTTTCTCCATACTATACCCCACCAGCATCTATAGCAAAGCTAAGTGCCGATTTATCTTGTCTGCCTCTTTGGTATGCACCTAATGACTCAGTTATTGCAGTACAATCTGATATAGACAGGGTATTTATTGAGAATATGCAGAGGCTATTAAATATTGATGCCACTATATTTAATATTAATAATCTTGTGATAGATGACACTATGCGTTTCACTCCTTGGGGGTGGAATCCAATGTTATGCAAAAGACTCAGAGATATGGGTATGTCTCAGGAGCTACTGCCCACAATGGACGAGTTAGTAATATTGAGAGAGTATTCAAATAGGAAAAATGCCGTGGACATTCTTCAAGAGTTAAACAATAAAGAAATTGATTTTTATGGAAGCTCATATTATTTTACAGATATTGATGAAATGCTATCCCATCTATCCCATGCTAATGAGGACTATGCTCTAAAAATGCCACTTTCGGGTAGCGGTAGAGGATTGATTTGGATTCTTGGTGGCATTACCGATAAACAAACTGATTGGGCAAGAAGAGTAATCCGCACTCAAGGTGGCATTGTAGTAGAGCCAAAACTTGATAGAGTGCAAGACTTTGCTATGGAGTTTTCTATTTCGGGTGGTGTTGCATCTTTTGAGGGGTATTCTCTATTTGAAACTGCTGCATCGGGTGCATACATGGGAAATGTGCTGATTTCTGACAGTGAAATTGAGAATCATCTTGGTGGATATGTCCCGATACAGAAGTTGCAACATTTGCGAGAGTTGTTACTTGACATCTTTCCTGTTTATTTTCCTTATTATAATGGCATATTGGGTGTAGATATGATGATCTGTAAAACAGTAGATGGGTATAAAATCCAACCATGTGTTGAGGTTAACATGAGAATGAATATGGGAGTGGTAGCACATCGGTTCCACGAACGATTTGTGGATAGTCAATCAATGGGACACTATCGTGTTGATTATTTTAAAAAATCTGCTGAAGCTTTTTCGCACCACTTAAATATGTCTGCTGATTTTCCATTAGTCATAGAAAATTATAGGATTAAATCAGGATATATGTCACTCACACCTGTGGATGAGGATACTAATTATGTGGCATGGGTATTGGTGAAACAAACGTGAAGTATATTTGCAAGTATATTTGCAAACATACCTCATGTTTCAACTTGTTCTTTGAGTGTAAACATAATTATTTGTTTTAAGTGTTATTTATTCTGTTTCTCAATATAGGTGAGTTCTATGTTTCTATTCAACTTCTTTACTTGACTCTTTCTTAACAGTAAGTGCAAGGAGCCTTTCATCTAAATCCTTCATCATATCCTCATATACTTCATCAATCGGTTCGGTAAAAAAGTCCCTATTTGAATTAATGCCTTCAATATCATTCAAGAGCAAATTATAATAATCTTTTGATAGCCCTTCTTTCTTAAAGTCATTCACAGTAGCTGTAGTGATAAACTTGTCCCCATCTATTTGCAAGTTCTCTTTCATTATTGTAAGAATAGATATAACTTTTGAGGTTTGGCTTGGAGATAGAAGACTATCTGGAATAGATGATATATGTGCTATCTCGTCCATAATACTCTGAGGAACTTCATTGTTTCTTTTTTTGCAGCCTACTACAAGGCAGAGGCAGATAATAATTGTAGATAAGATTGTTTTGTTCATAGCTTTTATTTAATTCATTGTTGAGTTTTGTCTAATACTTACGAAGACATCTTGGACTGTAAATATAGATATATTTGAGTAACGCCTTCTAATTTTCTATTCAAAATTCCAGATATCGTTTGCATTAAAATCACAAAGCAAGTCGCATCATAATTAACTTTTTCTAAAATTAAACTCCTATAAACCCAAGTCTGCAATAAAACTTTGATAGTTATTTGCAAAATATTTCATCAGCCTATATTGCTCCGTACTTTCTTAATCAATCAACTCGATGCCAGTTTCCGAAGCTACATATATATCAGCATCGGGATATGCCATCAGAATAGGGGAGTGAGTGGCAATAATAAACTGTGAGTTTTTATTTACTAACTCTTTCATTTTTACTAATACATTAAATTGGCTATTTAAAGAAAGTGCAGATTCAGGCTCATCAAATATATATAGTCCATTTCCATAAAGCCTATGCACTAACAATGCCATAAAGCTCTCGCCATGTGACTGCTCATGTAGTGACTTGCCACCATAGAACTCTCTTATTAGTCCGCCTCCTTGAGGGTCTGCATCCATTATATCCATATTCGAAGCAAAATTGTAGTAGCTTTCGGCACGAAGAAAAAAGCCATCTTTGTTGCGAGCAGACCATCTTAGTTTTAAATAATCAAATAGTGACGAGTGTGACTCTAGTGTACTAAAGTTGAAGTTGCGACCTCCACCTTCTACGTTAAATCCTGCATTAATGGCAATTGCCTCTATTAATGTTGACTTACCCGATCCATTCTCGCCTGTGATGAATGTAACGCTTTTACGTAGCTCCAAATCATCTAAATTGGATAGCGATTGAATATTATATGGATATGTATTACGCTCATTTATGGGTTTGGCATTCCGTATGCGGTTGATGTAAATCATTTATATCAGTCCCTCATCTTTAAGTAGTTTTTCTAAAGTGTGAAAAGTAGCAAGTTTATCTTCAAGCATCTCTTCCATCTCTTTTTCTGTTAGTGGTGGTAAATCTATAAATGCATCTATCACTTCAATTGGTCCTGAGCAAATATCAAGATCTTTAATATTAATCTCTAAAGTCTCTCCAATTTGCATCTCTGAATCAAGCCACTTATAGGTTAGCATTTTATCCTCTGATACATTTTATAGTCCTGATACTACTGCATTGAAATATCCATTCCTCTGAGTGATAAAAACTCCTGCATTAAACTTAGATTCAACAATAAAAAACCAGATATTAATAACCCGTTGGAAGAGTTAAATATGCACTAACTTAATTCCGCCAACGGGTATAGTATATGAGTTGTTGTGTAACTCTTACCTCTTCACCTCCTCCACAAAGTATTTATAGAACAATGGTATAGTTTTGATGCCGTTGTAAAACTGTTCCAACGGATAGTTCTCGTTGGGCGAGTGTATTGCGTCGGTGCTGAGACCAAAACCCATGAGAACGGATTTTGTTCCCAAAATTTCTTCAAAAGTAGCGATGATGGGGATGCTTCCTCCTGAGCGAACTGGTATGGGTTGCTTGCCATATACTTCTGCATATGCCTTTTCGGCAGCTTTGTAGCCCGAGAAGTCTATTGGACAAACATATGATGGTCCGCCATGAAGATATTCTACTTTAACACTTACTGTGTCAGGAGCGATATCTTTAAAGTATTTTACGAACATATCGCCCACTTTGTTGTGGTCTTGTCCTGGAACTAAGCGTGTACTGATTTTAGCGTATGCTTTGGATGGAAGAACTGTTTTGGCACCCTCGCCAGTGTAGCCACCCCAAATGCCGCATACATCAAATGTTGGGCGTATGCCAGTGCGTTCATTGGTGCTATATCCTGCTTCGCCAAACTCTTGTTCGATACCGATCTCTTTTTTGAACTTCTCTAATGAGAATGGTGCCTTTGCCATAAGTGCTCTTTCATCGTCAGATACTTCGATAATATCATCATAAAATCCTGGTATTAGGATCTTACCGTTTTCATCCATCGTTTGTGCAATCATTTTTGATAACACATTGATTGGGTTTGCAACCGCTCCGCCAAATAAGCCTGAGTGTAGGTCGGCATTCGGTCCTGTCACTTCCACTTGCCAATAAGCAAGACCACGCAATCCTGTGGTGATAGAAGGAGTATCAGGAGCTATCATAGATGTATCAGATACTAATATCACATCTGATTGTAGCATATCTTTATGTTTTTCGCAAAATACTGGTAGATTGGGCGAACCCACCTCTTCTTCTCCTTCGATAAGGAACTTTACGTTGCATTCCAACTTGCCCGACTGCACAAGATATTCAAAAGCCTTAGCATGCATAAAGCCTTGCCCCTTGTCATCATCCGCACCACGTGCCCAAATCCTTCCATCTTTCACCACAGGCTCAAAAGGATTAGTGTTCCATAGCTCCACAGGGTCCACTGGCATCACGTCCATATGTGCAT
The DNA here is from genome assembly GCA_964575445.1 of uncultured Proteiniphilum sp. Classification (GTDB taxonomy): domain Bacteria; phylum Bacteroidota; class Bacteroidia; order Bacteroidales; family Dysgonomonadaceae; genus Petrimonas. The sequence continues at coordinate 23,030 of CAZNRT010000005.1, forward strand.
ACACCAATACGGTTGGAGCATCGGGATTAATTATCTTTTCGCCATATGTCACTGGGTTGCCCTCTGTTTCATAAACTTCAGCTTTGTCTGCGCCAGCTTTTAGTAGAATATCTTTCCACATTTCGGCAGCACGATACATGTCGGGCTTGTGTTCTGGTTGTGAAGAGATAGATGGAATACGAATCAGTTCAAATAATTCGTCAAGAAAACGCTGTTTGTGCGTTTCTACATAATTGTTGATTTCGTTCATTACGATTATTAGTTTAAAGAATTAATTTTTGTTGTGCCGTAAAAGTAACAATTAATTTTTTAAGGGCAAAGTAGTGGGCACAAATATAGCTCAAATTCAAAATAATGGATTTCATATTGATTGAAGAGAATGATTATTTGAAATTTTGCGATTTAACATAAATCACTTTCGATAGTTTCAGTAACATGAAAACTATCGAAAGTACTTTGTGTGGATGGTTTTCGAGTCATGAAAACTATCGAAAGTACTTTGTGTGGATAGTTTCCGAGTCATGAAAACCATCGAAAGCACTTTGTTTGGATGGTTTCTGAGACATGAAAACCATCGAAAGTACTTTGTGTGGATGGTTTTTGAGTCATGAAAACTATCGAAAGTACTTTGTGTGGATGGTTTCCGAGTCATCAAAACAATCGAAAGTACTTTATGTGGATCATTTTAATGTTGAAATTGACTATGAATATAGGTGTCTTGAAACCTGCGAAAACTGGAAGATTTGTGATTCATTGTGCGTTTAATAATATAAATGCCCCAAATCAATATGTAACTAATTGAAAAACATGACAAAATAATTACCTTTGTAAAATTGAAAACTATACTATTCATTATACTATGACAATAAAAATGCACAAAATATTATGTCTAAGCATGTTGATATTTCTTGCTGGATGTAATGGAGATATTTTTATAGACGATTATATGCCTGAGAGGTTAGATGAAATTACAATCTCAGAAGCTAATAATAGTAAAGAAATAAATTTTAAATCGGACAATTGGAGCCTGATTAGTATTGCTTGCAATGCGTATGGCTCTTACACTACCAATGCATACACCATTGGCGGAGAGCTTACCTATCTTCCTTTTGATGAGAAAGAGCTGGGCACCGTTCATTACACAAGTGAATATTTAGATGCTCTTATAGAGAAAAAGAGTGGCAAGAAACTAAAGATTACTCTTAATGAGAACCTTCTGGATGCGAATGTGGAATTGCTGATAACAGTGGGCAATGAGTTTAAATATGAAAACATAAAGATACTGATGACTCCCACGCAAAAATATCAGATCGATAGTGTAGTGTATGACTTCAATAAGTTTGAAATATATGAGGGTCGATTAAATGAAGTGCAGTCTCAAATTTTTCATAACAACTCTGTCTCGCCATTAACTATTGGAGTATTGCCGTATAGTAAATCTTCACGTGAAGTTGATTTTTATGATCCAACCACAATATGGAAAGAGGGATTATTCAACAAGTTACTTGGCACACCACTGCCCGAGATAATCATCCCTGATATTGTTGATGGAATGCCTGTGCTTCTTGACACTAAAGTTGAATTTGGTAACGTTACTCAGCACTTAAAAACAGATTTGGACAAAGAGCTGATTGTATATTTAACAATTGACGGATTCGATAAAAGAAAAGTGATCGTTTTTAACGAAATGAAAAACTATTCTGTGCCTTACAGTATATATATGTCAAATCCGAGAACAGGCAAAGAGCTAACTTTTTCAGGCAAACTAAATAGTAGTGAACCCATAGACTAATATGTCTCTAAACGAAAAGTGGATGAAAACTAAGATAAACAAGGTAGCACGTAGAACGATTGTAGCTATTTTATTGTTGAAGTTCATCTCCATAGCTGTTTTAGCCAGTGATCGAGATACTACTTCAAACAAAATCATACACATGATAGGTATTGATTTAAAACCAGGTTACCTATTCCCCTCTCACGAGTTCTTTAAAGGTAGCAACAGTGCCCAAAAGAGTATGAACTCTTCACTTTCGGGACATCTTAGGTACGGCTTTAAGTTTGCACCTGATAGCCCTTTTGGCAATGTGTATCCATATGCTATACAGGGTGTAGGGGTAGGTTACAATACTTTCTTCAACTCTTCAGAATTAGGCAATCCGCTTGCGGTTTACCTCTTTCAATCATCAAGAATAGCAAACATCACTCAAAATTTATCATTTGATTATGAGTGGGATTTTGGAGCTTCATTTGGTTGGAAAATGTATGATGAAGAAAAGAATCCACTAAATAGAGTAGTCGGTTCTAAAACCAATGCCTATATTCATCTTGGATTTTTGGTAAACTGGCAACTCTCACCTAACACCAATCTACGTGCAGGAGTGGGTGTGACACATTATTCTAATGGCAACACAAGTTACCCCAACGCAGGTGTAAACACAGCTGGGGCATCCATAAGCGTTGTGCGATTTTTCGGACACAATGAAAAAAGTATATATCCTACCTTTCAATCTCGAAGTCATTTATTCAATTCTTATATCAATTATGACCTTATTCTCTATGGTGCAACACGGAAAAGGGGTATATTCCCTGACGACTCTAACCCCATGCTTGTTCCAGGATCCTTTGGTATTGCGGGGCTAAACTTCAATCCACTGTATAATTTCAGTAAATACTTTCGTGCTGGTGTTTCTCTCGACTTGCAGTATGATGAAAGTGCCAACATAGGCAAGCATATTGCCAATGGTTATATTCCGAGTAACCCTGAACATCTTAAATTCTACAGACCTCCCTTCAGAGAGCAGTTTTCGGCAGGTCTCTCATTGCGTGCTGAGATTGTTATGCCCATTTTCTCAATCAATCTTGGTATTGGAAAGAACTTTTTGTGCAAAGGTGATGATACGAACTCTTTTTATCAAACTTTTGTGTTAAAGACTAATATTGCGAAAAATGTGTTCTTGCATGCTGGATATCAACTTTACCGCTTCGAGGATCCCAACAATCTGATGTTGGGGCTTGGTTATAGATTTAATGCGAAATAGGGTATGATTAGAAATCAAGTTGGTCGCTATTCTAATGACTAACTTGTTCCGTTAAATTAGTAAAACTCAATGACTTTATTTACTGCTCATCGTCGTAGCCATCATCATCATCATCATCGTAGTTAAACTCAACCCTACTTTGAAGCGCAATTTCATCAAGAATATGGTTTAGATATCCAGATTTTATGGCTTCTTCAAATCTTGAATTAAGAATTGGAATATTAATAATTTCCTCAATGCTATTCATGTATTTTTTGATAATCGCTTTTACGGGATATACTTTTTGTGCATTGGTTTCTATTTTTAGCCTCAACACGTCAATATCCTCTGACGACTTGACGACAAAAGTAATTGGATACCTCTGAATTTTGTCAATATCAAGAAAGAACTTTTTGAAGTCTAATGTTTCCGTAACTTGAAAGAATCTACCTAAAGGTTTCATTACAAAATCAATACCGCCATCATTTGCATTAGTACGCCCAGTTTTGTATAAAGTCAGTTTTTCTTCATTAAGCTTGTCTATCTCGTAACCCCAGAAAATAGTTTGGTCATTGTAGTAATATTTAAGAATAGAATAACTGACAATTTCGAAAAGTCTAGCATCAGAGTTTGGTACAAGCAAATTGATTATGAATGATTCAACCTCTTTTGGTGATTTGTTGTCTATTTGTTGTAGTTTATTGCAAGAATCTATGAATTTTTGAAATGAATATTGTTTTGTTTTAGCATATTCATCAATAATTTGAATGATTGAACTCGCAATATTGAAATTCTTCTTTTCGATTTGCACCTTGATGAGATTTTCATTTATCCAATAGCGCTTTGTTTCAAGATTTCGCATTATGGGAAGAAGTTCGCTGTTTGGAAAAAATTTCTGAAACTCTGCATTCATTCGATTATTCAGTGCATGATTTTGCAAACTACCTCCAAAAGGCAATTCTCTTTGTCTTGCGAAGAGTTTATTAAACAACGCTCCCTCATACTTTGAGTAATCACCCTTTTTGTTGAATCCATTAGCAATGTAATCTTCAATAATAACGTAAACTGCATATAAATTAGCAAAACTTGATCTTGATTTTGAGCCTTTGTTTGCAGAGCGTGTTTTAAAGTTAATATACTGAATCAATAGGTTTTTTTCAAAAATTTCATTAGTGTGTTTTCCAAAATGATTTTCCAAAATCTGTTTTATATTTCCAGTAAATGAATGCTCCATAAAATTAATCAAATAAAGTAAGGTTATTTGCTACTGCAATCCTTTTTGTTTCAAAAGTTCTTATTTCTTTTTGTAGTTTTTCGCCTTGAAATTCTTCTGCTAATTGAAGCCTTCTCAATCCGATTTTTACATATTCATCCTGAATTTCAATTCCAATAGATTCTCTACCCAATTCTTTGGCAACATAACAAGTTGTGAATGTTCCTGAAAAAGGATCTAACACCAAATCGTTTTCATTTGAACTTGCTTTTATGATTCGTTCCAATAATGCGATAGGTTTTTGTGTCGGGTGATTTTCATATTCTTCCATGCGATAACGCACACGAGGAAATTCCCAAACGTTTCCAGGTACTTTTTCTGAACTATAAACTGTTGGTACTGCTTTCCTATAATCAATAAGTTTCCTTTTTGCGCCAGTTTTAGCCTCTACCAATATATTGTCAGAATTAAATGTATAATTATCTTTATCTTTGACACAGAATAATATAGGTTCATACATGGAGCCATAATATTTTTTTGCTTGTACTCCCGAACTGTCATAAGACCAAATGATACGGGATAAAATTGTCAGTTTTTTTCTTAAGAAAATATCAAAATACGGCATAAATTGAGTTGCTGTCATAACATAAAAGCTCCCACTGGGCTTCAACTTTTGAACGCAAAGTTCCAACCATTCATAACACCACTCTAAATAAGATTCTTCGGTTTTCCATTTTTCAATATGTCCGTTGAAATTTTTTCCGATATTATATGGTGGATCAGCAAAAATTAGATCCACCGAATTATCGGGAAGCGATTTTAAAGAAATCAATGCGTCTCCAAAAATTATTCTATGCTTATTATTTCCAAGTACTTCCATTTTTTTATTTTTATACTACAAAGATAACATATATGAGCCTCTACAAATGTCATATATCGTCTTTTTATACGGCACTAAGTTACAACTTACGTTAATATAAAGCAACTTGCTTGTGCCAACCTATCTATATGCTATAAAGCATAATCATATTAAAAAGCATGCTGCCAATTAGTTACAATTGCAACTATATTAATTATATTTTGAGTTGACAAAGTATAATAAATCTTTGCTAAATACACTGTGCAACTATGAAAAGCAACGATTTGATCTCAACTTTTGAGCAATATCTAAAATAGAGCGATACAGTTAGATTCACTTTGTGTAGTACTGGTACCGTTTCTATTTTTGATTAGATTTTTATAGATTATAGTAATTGTTGATGCAGACAAGAGAGCTAGTTCCCTACCACTCAAAATAGATTAATACTTATTCATGATAAGCACTGAAGCACTATATCCAAAATCGAAACTATATGGGTGAGTAAGCCATTAAACTTATTTTCATATCTTTGTGTGCGTAACCATAATATCAGTTTTGTCAATAATTATATATCGCAACTAATAACCTTTTCAACTTTTTATAATGATGAATAGAAAAACTCTCTTTTTGCTTTTTTTATTATCGTTGTTCGGATGCCAGAGCAGCAATAATAAATCCAAAGACATCAAACTATGGTATGATGCTCCCGCCCAAATATGGGAAGAGGCACTCCCCCTTGGTAATGGTAGCTTCGGTGCCATGGTTTTTGGAAACCCCATTAATGAGGTTTATCAAATGAATGAGGAGACTCTTTGGTCGGGACCCGCCGAAGAGAGAGACAACCCAAAAGCACCTGATGCATTGCCTTTGATACGTGAGGCAATAAATAAAGGGCAGTATAGTGAAGCAGAACAGCTGTGGAGGCAAAACTCTCAAGGACCGTATACTGCAAGGTATTTGCCGATGGCTAATCTATTTATCAATATGCACAACAATAATGGTGAAATCGAAAACTATTATAGAGATCTAAATATATCTGATGCTACCGCCACAGTATCTTATACACATGATGGAGTCAACTATAAGCGTACTACGTTTATATCATTTCCTGATCAGGTGATGGTGGTAAAATTAGACGCAGATAAGCGCAGTGCTTTGAGTTTTGATATAGGTCTTGATAGCGACCTGCAGTATGAAACTACTGCCGATGGAAATGTATTAATCCTGAAAGGAAAGGCACCCTATTATGTAGCCCACCGAAATTATGACCCTAATCAGGTTCTTTATTCCGATACAGAGAATGGAATAGGTCTTAATTTTGCAACTCAACTAACTATAATGCCTAAAGGAGGTGATGTAAGTCACACCGATTCAACTCTTATAGTAAATAATGCAGATGAGGTAATCATAATAATGGCAGCAGCCACAAGTAGTGATATGTCTTCTTTCAAATCTTCTTCAGCAGATACAGCCAGAGCAATGGATATTGTGTCTGATAGAATGGGCAAAGCAAAATCTAAAGGCTACAAAAAGCTACTAAACGAGCATATGACAGACTACAAAACTCTGTTTGAAAGAGTAGAGCTCAACTTAGGAGAAGGCAAAGAGGACCTGCCTACTAATAAAAGATTGGCAAGTTTTCAGCAGGATGATTCCGATTTAGGGTTAGTCTCACTCTACTATCAATTTGGAAGATATCTAACTATTGCTGGCTCAAGGGCAGGAGGATTGCCCACTAATCTACAAGGAATATGGAATAGGCATGTGCAACCACCATGGGGATGCAACTACACTACCAATATAAATACGGAGATGAACTATTGGCCAACAGAAACAACTGGTTTGGCAGAGTGTGCAGAACCCTTACTTTCATTTATTGAGCGATTGTCCATAGAAGGAGCAAAAACTGCAAAAACAAACTATGATATAGACAATGGATGGGTGGCACATCACAACTCTGATGCATGGGCGCAAACATCACCCGCAGGATGGTTTGATCAAGACCCCGCAAGCTCGGCACGATGGTCGTGCTGGCCACTTGCTGGCGCATGGTTTAGCCAACATCTTTGGGAGCATTATGCTTTTGGAGGCAATATAGATTTCTTGCAATCCAAAGCATATCCAATAATGAAGGGTGCAGCAATGTTTATGCTCGAATGGCTTCAAGACGATAAGGAGACAGGATACATATTGACCAACCCTTCATCATCTCCCGAAAATAGTTTCAAATACATAGCACAAGATGGCACAAGCCGTGAGGGTGTGATTGCAAAAGGTAGTACCATGGATATGACTATTATTCGTAATTTGTTTGACAACTGTATAAAGGCTTCTGAAATTCTGTCAATAGATGAGGAGTTTAGGAGCCAACTTGTTAGCATTATGGATCGATTGCTACCCCCACAAATGGGTTCACAAGGACAGCTGCAGGAGTGGCATAAAGACTTTGAGGATATAGATCCCTATCATCGCCATGTTTCGCACTTGCTCGGGCTCCATCCTGGCAATGAGGTGCTACCACGAGTTAATCCCGATTATGCAAAAGCTACTAAGCGCACACTCGAAATTAGAGGTGATGGTGGCACAGGCTGGGCTATGGCATGGAAAATCAACTTCTGGGCACGCCTTGAAGATGGTAATCATGCTTATAAAATGCTAAGAAATGGTTTGCGACATGTGGATGCAACTGATGTGAATATGAGAGGGGGCGGCACTTACTCAAACTTGTTGGATGCTCACCCACCATTTCAAATTGATGGAAACTTTGGTGGCACAGCAGGGATTACCGAAATGCTTTTGCAAAGTCACTCAGATGAGATATATCTACTCCCCGCTCTTCCCGATGCGTGGAGTAGTGGTTCGGTGAAAGGGCTTAGAGCACGTGGTGGATTTATACTTGACTTTGAGTGGGTAGATGGCAATATTCTAAATCTAATAGTACATTCAACACTTGGGGGCAATTGCAGAATAAGAACCACCCAGCCTCTTATGCTTGATAATAATAGTTTGGTGGTGGCTAATGGAGTTAATCCAAATCCATTTTACAAAAAGCCATATATTCCTTCGTTTGTGGTAAATGAAGATGCTGAAACAGCTGACTTGCCACTAAAAGAAACTATGGTTTATGACTTCAATACCAACAAGGGGTCTATTTATAAGTTAACTACAAAATAGAGATATAAGATGAAAGTAAAAACAATGCTATTTATCGGCTTGTCGATATTTGTGCTTTCTGCTTGCAAAGTTCACAAGGCAGACAATATAGTTAAATCAAATTTTGACTTTGCGTCAAAGCAACTAACATTTGCGTTAGAAGAGATAGAATTGGCAAAACAAAATGATGGCAGAGAGGCTGAAGTAAAGGAGGTGAATCCCAAGTTTTCACCCCGCACTATCAATAAAAAGGGAGAGCTTGAGCTTGTGGTTGCTCGCGATTGGACAAGTGGTTTCTTCCCTGGATCGCTTTGGTACATGTACGAATACACGGGTGATACAAAGTGGATGGATGTAGCGCGCTCATTCACTGAGCCTATTGCCCCACAGCAGTTCACTACCACTACTCATGATCTTGGTTTCATGCTCTACAATAGCTTTGGTAATGGATTTCGCTTAACCAACGATGAGAGCTACAAGCCAATTTTGATGCAAGCGGCTAAGTCTCTTATTTCGAGATATAAGTCGGATGCAAAAGTAATTCGTTCGTGGGATTTTAGTCAAGACAAATGGCAATGCCCAGTTATTATTGATAATATGATGAACCTTGAGCTATTGTTTTGGGCTACAAAAGAGAGTGGCGACTCAATATATAGAGATATAGCAGTAAATCATGCAAATACAACAATCGATAATCATTTCCGCAACGATTATGGTACATATCATGTGATTGATTATGACACCATCACGGGCGCAGTTCGCAATCGACACACCCACCAAGGTTTGGCGCACGAGTCCACATGGGCAAGGGGTGAAGCATGGGCATTGTATGGCTACACTATGTGTTATCGCGAAACTGGCGACATCAGATATCTCAATCAAGCAAACAATTTAGCCAATTTTATTTTCCACAATCCCAATCTACCAGATGATTTAGTGCCATATTGGGATTATGATGTACCCGAAATACCCAATGAGCCACGTGATGTGTCGGCTGCCACCATTGTAGCATCCGCACTTTATGAGCTTAGCACTTTTAATAATGAAAGAGCTACACAATATAAGAAATGGGCAGATACGATATTAGAAAATGTAACATTATCCTATCGAGCTATGCTAAATTCTGACAGAGGCTTTCTGCTATTGCATAGCACTGGCTCAAAGCCCTCCAACTCCGAAGTGGATGTGCCTCTTTCGTATGCCGATTATTACTTCTTGGAGGCGTTAATGAGAAAAGACAAGTTAGAAAACAATAAACCGCTACACTAACGGATTAAATAAATTTTTATAGTAATGAATATAATTAGAATCTCACTTACCTGTCTGTTGATAATAATTGTAGTGTCACTACAAGCACAAATCAATCACCCCAACAAGACCAGACTCAATGATGGTTGGGAGTTTGTGCGTGGTGATTTGGGGAGCGTGTGGGAGGCAGTCAGACCCGCATCAATGGGCTCGCCCGAAACGGTTCCTCTTTGGGATAAGGTATCTCTGCCTCACTCCTTTAATGCCATTGATGCTGTTGACCCAGATGTCAACTATTATCAAGGTCCTGGCTGGTATCGTACATTTCTAAATATTGAAAACCCTTATAAGAGTGGGCGCACTATATTGCATTTTGAAGGTGCAGGGCAGAAAACCAAACTGTTTGTTTATAATCAAGAAGTGGGTTCGCATGTGGGTGGATATGACGAGTGGGAGGTTGATATCACTGATGCAGTAGATAGATTCCTTTCGTCTGATGATGCAAAGCGTTTTAAAGGAAAAGTGCCAATAGTGATTCGTGCCGACAATACTCGTGACACCGAAATGATGCCATCCGATTTGTCCGACTTCAATCTCTATGGGGGTATATATAGATATCTAAACTTGGTTTACACGCCAAGTGTTTCTTTATCCAAGTTGCAAATAGATGCCTCTGTGGATGCAAAAGGCAAAAAGGGAGAGGTGTCGATATTAGGTTTATTAGATGGCGACAAAAGCAAAATATCTTCGATAGATGTTAAGATTATATCTCCCAACAATAAGGTGGTTTATCAGCAAACTGTGGATGTGAATAACTTAAATGATAGTTCGTTGTCAACTTTTAGTCTTAAAAAACCAGAGTTGTGGTCGCCCTCCAATCCTAATTTATATACTTGTCAGGTGAATGTAATCTCAAATGACAATTCGTTAACATATGAAGATAAGTTTGGGTTTCGTCACTTCGAGTTTGTCAAGCATGGACCATTTAGGCTTAATGGTGAGCGTCTATTGCTCAGAGGTACACATCGCCATGAAGACCATGCGGGTGTGGCATCAGCAATGACCGAAGAGATGATAATCGAAGAGATGGAGCTGATGAAAGCTATGGGGGTAAACTTCATACGCCTTGGGCACTATCAACAATCACGCATTGTGCTGGAGCAATGTGATAGATTAGGCATCTTGGTTTGGGAGGAAATCCCTTGGTGTCGAGGTGGGCTCGGTGGTGAGGTTTATCAGCAACAGGGTGTAAGTATGCTCACAAATATGATATCTCAACATCGCAATCATCCCTCAGTGATATTGTGGGGAATGGGTAATGAGAATGATTGGCCTAACGACTTCCCCGAGTTCGACAATCAAAAAATACGAGATTTTATGACCACACTTCACAATCTATCCCACCAATTGGATGACTCGAGATTGACTGCTATTCGGCGTTGTGATTTCTGTAGCGATATTATCGACGTTTATTCTCCCTCCATATGGGCTGGCTGGTATCGTGGTATATATAGCGACTATAAACGAGTTTCGTATAGCGAAGTGCAAAAGCATGATCATTTTCTTCACGTAGAGTGGGGAGGGGATAATCATGCTCATCGTCATGCCGAAGATCCATATGTCAATTTAGATAAGATAGATAGCGAAGGAGATAAGGCTGATGAAAGAGCTGGTGATGCATCGCTATATGGTGGCACAGCGCGTGCATCTCGTGATGGAGATTGGAGCGAAACATATATTTGCGATCTTATTGATTGGCACTTGAAAGAACAAGAAGATATGCCATGGCTCACAGGAGCTGCTTATTGGCCATTTAAAGACTTTTCAACTCCCGTTCGACCCGAAAACCCTGTTCCTTATATGAATCAAAAGGGAGTAGTGGAGCGAGACATGACGCCCAAAGAGGCATATTATGTATTCCAATCTTATTGGACCAGCGAGCCAATGGTTAGAATATACGGACACTCGTGGACCAAACGTTGGGGAGGTGAAGATGAGGCGAAACTTGTTCGTGTATATTCCAATTGTGATGAGGCAGAATTGTTTTTAAATGGTGAAAGTCTTGGCAAAAAGAGACGTAATAGTAATGACTTTCCAGCTGCTGGCTTGCGATGGGAAACTGAGTTTAAGGCTGGTGATAACACATTGCGTGTGGTTGCTACAAAAGGTAAAGTGGTTGAGGATAGAGTTGATTTCTATTACGAAACTCGCCCCTTTGGTAAAGAGGCAAAGATTGTTGCCCGTATCATTGAGTCCACTGATGATTATGCATGGATTGAAGCAGAACTTCAGGATGAAAATGGTGTCCAGTGTCTCACCTCAGCCAACTATATCTATTTTGACTCTATTGGCGACGGACACTTAGTCAAAAATATGGGGACTTCCACTGCTTCAAGCAAAGTGCAAGCACAGAATGGTAAAGCAAAAATTAAACTTATGAAGAATGGATCCAAGAATATTGTGTCAGTATCTTCTGATGGTTTAGAAACAAAGTTTGTTGAGCTTTAATAAGAACTAAGATATAAATTTGCCCTAAATAATTTGATGTATTATTTAGGGCAATTACTTTTGTTGCTTCTTAGAATGAAAATCTATATCCTACAGCTATTTGATTTTGTTTGAAAACACTTCTCACAGAATAGTCTGCGAAGACGCTACCTAACATCACCGATAGCCGATACTCCTTTTAGCTTCATGAAGGAATCTCCAGGGATAAATATGCAACCTAAAAACTCTTTGTAATTATTGAAATAGTGATAACCAATATAAATTACAGTTGCTAAACGAATTTCTGCTATCTTTGTTTATAAATTTAAATGATTTAACAAATGAGTATGAATAACAAAAAACTATGGCTGTATGTAGCATTGCTCATGATAGTATCATGTACATCAACAAGTTCTCACAAAGGAATCAATACTAATAAGGAGATGTTTATAAATGATAATCAAGTGGAAAAGGTAATTGCAGACATTAAATTAACAGCAACGTCCGAATCATCATTCAGGATAGAGCGAGGTGTGAAACAGGTTGCTTCTCTCTGGAATAGCACAGACGGAACAGCAGAGGAGTTTGCAGACTTCTGTAAATCTAATTTTGTAAATGACGAACTCGCATTGCGTACTTTGTTCGATAAGTTAGAAAATAACTTTGAAACCCTGTATGGATACTTTCATAAAATCGATGCCCAATTGAAAATGCCATTACATCTTGATGGTCCTAAGTTAGAAGATATCGATATGATGTTTGGCAGCTATGATGTGTCGGCTCATTTAACAGATGATTTATTTGCCACTAAAATAGCATTTGTTACGGCTCTCAATTTTCCAAGATATACATTAGAAGAAAAGACAACATTGTCTGACACATGGACTCGCCAAGATTGGGCTTATGCACGTATGGGAGATATGTTTACTTCGCGGGTACCTGCTTCAATAAAGCAAAATATATCTATGACTCTTACTGAGGCAGATACATATATTTCGGAGTATAATATTCATATGGGTCATTTGATTAATGATGATGGAAAGTATCTTTTTCCGAAAGATATGAAGCTTATTACCCATTGGGGGTTGCGTGATGAACTCAAGTCAAATTATGCGGATGTGGAGAATGGCTTAGAAAAGCAAAGAACTGTCTATAAAGTGATGCAACGCATAATTGACCAAACAATACCGCAATCGGTTATAAATAGTAGCACATATGATTGGAATCCCTCATCCAATGATGTTTATAAAGATGGAAGTAAGGTGTCTCTACCGTCCGAAGATAATACGAGATACAAAATCTTTTTAAACAACTTTCATGCAATGCGTCAGCTTGATTCTTACTCTTTGCAAAATGAAACTCAGCTTGATCGTGCTTTTGATGGCACTATGGAGATTTTGCAAAAAGATGTTGAGCACCTTTTCACAAGCTTACTCTCTTCACCCCAAGTCAAAGAAGTAGCCCATTTGATTCAATCTCGTTTGGGGCGCAGTCTCGAGCCTTTTGATATTTGGTATAATGGCTTCAAGTCGCGTGGTGGCATATCAGAAGAGGCTCTTGATGCAATCACTACCAAGAAATATCCTAATGTAGCTGCTCTTGAAGCCGATCTTCCCAATATACTTATCAAGCTTGGCTGGAAACCAGATAGAGCTAAAGAGATATGCTCGTTAATCGTGGTGGACGCATCTCGTGGTGCGGGGCATGCCATGGGCTCAGCAATGCGTGGAGATGTGGCACGATTGCGCTCGAGAATGGGAGCAAATGGGATGGATTATAAAGGATACAATATCGCTGTTCATGAGTTTGGACACAATGTAGAGCAAACTATTTCTATGAATGATGTTGATTTTTATATGTTAAACGGAGTTCCTAATACATCATTCACTGAGGCAACCGCATTCTTGTTTCAGAAACGGGATATGGAGTTGTTGGGATTAAAGAACTCTGACCCAAATGAAGCACATTTATTAGCACTTGACAACTTCTGGTCTTGCTATGAGATTATGGGTGTGTCTTTAGTAGATATCCAAGTATGGGAGTGGCTATATGCCAATCCTGATGCCACACCAGTTGCGCTCAAAAATGCTGTAATTGATATTGCCAAAGATGTGTGGAACAAGTATTATGCGGGTGTTCTTGGCGATAATGATGAAACGCTTTTAGGTATATATTCTCATATGATAGACTACCCTCTTTATCTTCCCAACTATCCTATGGGGCACTTGATTGATTTTCAAATAGAGCAATTTGTCAGAGGAATGAATATTGCTGATGAGATAGAGCGTATGTATAGATATGGAAGAATCACTCCTCAGGCATGGATGAAGGAGGCAGTTGGAAGTCAGATATCTATTGAGCCTCTACTTGACGCAGTAAGTCAAGCATTAGAGCAAGTAAAGTAATAGTAATAGAAGATACACAATAGAGCGGGATTAATTTCTTTAATCTCGCTCTTCTCTATTGTATAGTATCCATCACTTCGTGCTCCACTTCTTCTACTGGTTGGATGTCTAATTGTTTTTTCTTTTTTTCCTTTTTAGAGTTGTCCTGCAATGAGTCTGTTAGATTCTCAATTGCTGGGTTCTTGATACTTGCAAGGCTTATATCTTTCAATTGAATATCCCTAAATAGCCTCAATGTATCTTGCAGTCTCACAAATCCCAATATGCTATGAAGAGTATCATTCTCAATATATCGCTCAATTGGGGTAGAGTAGTGCCTGTTTTCAAAGATAAGTTCAGATTTGAATATAGTTGTATCCTTATATTCTAATATAAGTTGTGAAATTAATAGTGGAGCAAACGATTTTGGAATGCCAATAGCATCGAATGAGAAGAAAATGTCTGTACTATCCATTTTCTCTTTAATTTGAGTGCTATCAAGTCTAAACCTAAATCCATTTTTAGGATTTATTTCGCTAAAAGAATAATAACGGGGCACTTCAGATGTTAGTATGGTTCTATCAATCACAGATTGCGCCATAGCCAATTCGTTGTTTACTAATGTTTCAATCTGACCTTGACGATTCTGAAGTCGCGCTCTTACGGAGTCATTCATTTTCAAATAGATCTCAACCTTATCTGAATACCAAGATAGCGACGAGTCCCAACGAGCTTGAGTGGTTTTATGCTTCTTGAATACCTCATTTATTAACGCCTCTTTCTTCTCTGGTGTTCCAAAAGCATAGTAGTCATTTTCAATCATAGCCTCAGCAATGTATATGTCATACATAATTTTTTCCATTTCCTTTCTGTTGTGCACCTCTTTAGGTCTGCTACAAAAAGAAAACAGAATGCTAAGCACTATTATAGTTAGTAGATATGTCGATTGCCTCTTTCTCACTAATTAGTTTTTTCGTGTTGTAATGACTTTTCCATATCATGCTTTGCTCTATCACTTTTTGACATCAACGAGTATGACAATGTTTTGCGATAGAATAGAAGAAGCAGAATGACCCCAACAGTTATTGCAGAGTCTGCGATATTAAAAATAAAACGGAAAAAAAGAAAATCTTCTCCTCCAACAAATGGCACCCACGAAGGGAACGTGCCCTCAATGAGAGGGAAGTAAAGCATATCCACAACCTTGCCATGCAGTAATGAGGTATATCCTTCACCAAATGGAACAAATGATGCTACATGACCTTGATAACTTGCTTCAAAAAATGCACCATAGAATACACTATCAATAATATTACCAGATGCACCAGCCAAGATTAGAGCTATGCAGGCAATGAATCCATTTTTATAGTTTTCTTTTACTATCCGAGTAAGGTAATAAATAATACCACCCACGGCAACTATTCTAAATATAGACAAGAATAATTTGCCAATTGCCTCTATCCCAAATGCCATGCCATTGTTTTCTACAAAGTATATTTTGAACCAGCTCGTAATATCAATGGAATCATATAAAGCCATATTGGTTTTAACCCATATTTTTGAAATCTGATCGACGAGAAGGATTATAAGAATTACAGTAATGGCAATAATACTTTTTTTTGTAGAACTCTTCATTTGTTTTTTATAAAGCACACATAAGATTGTGGAACAGAATTTGTTCGCTTCTGTTCTACAATCTTATGTGTCGAATTTAAATTCATCTAATAGTTTGCTTATCTTCTTTTGCCGCCTTCTTTTGCCTCAATGCTTAGTGTAGCGTGTGGCACTGCTCTCAATCGCTCTTTTGGTATCAACTTGCCCGTTTCGCGACATACGCCATACGTTTTGTTTTCAATTCTTACAAGAGCTGCCTGAAGGTTTTGGATAAACTTCATCTGACGCTGTGCTAATCTACCAGCTTCTTCCTTAGAAAGTGTAGAAGCACCCTCCTCCAATACCTTATAGGTAGGAGATGTATCCACGATATCATTGCCATCAGCATTAGTTACAGCTGCACGATAGTTGTCGTATTCTTGCTTTGCTATCTCCAATTTTTCATTAATGATGCTGCGGAATTCTTGTAATTCTTCATCTGAGTATCTCGTCTTTTCACTCATAACAGTATCTGTTTAAATTTATTATTCAATTATATTATCTCATTGTAGTATTAAAATATCTATCATAACACTATTATGAGAAGTAATGTTTAGTAGTATGCTTTTTGCAAATTATATAATGTAGTATCCTATCTCACTTTCACAAAGATAGCAATAAAAATTGTTGTATTGTGAAAGAAGATTATAAAAAGATGACTACTTTGTTTTGTTGATGCTTAATGTTAATATCTCTTCATCAATATCTATCTCCTCTTCAAATGTATTGTCCTCAATTACTATTGAGTCTGCCAACACTTGGGTAGATATATATTGACTAAACTCGGTTATAGCTTCGTTAAACAATTCGTTAGATGAGATTCTAATCTCAATTCGATCAGTTATCTCAAAGTCTTTTGATTTGCGTATATTCTGGATTCTGTTTACCATTTCGCGAGCGATACCCTCCTTGCGAAGAGTATCTGTAATTGTTATATCTAATGCGATGGTTACTCGTCCTTCATTGCCTACCAACCAGCCAGGAATGTCGTCTGACAAAATCTCGACGTCGGTGCTCTCAATAATAAAGTTTTGTTCATCTACATCAAACTCAATCCTTCCTTCTTTTTCTAAAGCATTGATCTCTTGTTGGCTCATTTCTTGAATCCTTGCCGAAAGCTGTTTCATAAACTTGCCATACTTAGGTCCCAGTTTTTTGAAGTCAGGCTTTACTCGTTTCACCAACATATCATTTGCTGAGTCAACGAACTCTATCTCTTTTACGTTTACTTCGCCAAGAATTAAATCTTTTACTGCTTCAATGTTGTGTCTATCAGTTGTATTCACAACGGGTATCATTAGCTTTGACAGTGGTTGGCGCACTCTCAGATTTACCTTTCTTCTCAAAGATAATACAATAGAAGAGGCAGTTTGAGCTAAATACATCTGCTCCTCTAAAGCGGGATTTATTAATGATTCATCAACTATAGGGAAGTTAGCTAAGTGCACTGATTCAAATTTATCATCCTCTGTTGCCTTAGTAAGATCTAAATACAACTTGTCGGCATAGAATGGAGCTATTGGTGCCATCAGTTGAGATATTGTCACCAAGCATTGATGTAACGTTTGGTAAGCTGATAATTTATCATCATTCATCTCACCACCCCAGAAGCGTTTTCTGTTCAATCTAACATACCAGTTGCTAAGATTATCATTCACAAAATCATTTATGGCACGTCCAGCTCTTGTGGGCTCGTAGTTGTTGTAATCTTCATCTACCTTTTTCACCAACGAGTTAAGTAGTGATAGTATCCACCTATCAATTTCAGGACGCTTCTCTATATCTATTTGTGGATATTGATTATTAAATTTATCCACATTGGCATATAGCGCAAAGAATGAGTATGTATTATATAGTGTACTAAAAAATTTGCGACGAGCCTCTTCCACACCGTCTATATCAAACTTCAGGTTGTCCCACGGTGATGCATTTGTCACCATGTACCAACGTAGAGGGTCAGAACCAAACTTCTCAATAGTAGCGAATGGATCTACCGCATTGCCCAGACGCTTAGACATCTTGTTGCCATTCTTATCTAATACCAAACCATTTGAAACCACATTTTTGAATGCCACACTGTCTTTGATCATAGTGCTAATGGCATGCAATGTGAAGAACCATCCACGAGTTTGGTCAACACCCTCGGCAATGAAGTCTGCAGGATATACTTTAGCAAAATCATCTTCGCTCAGATGTGGGTAAAACACTTGTGCAAAAGGCATAGCACCACTGTCAAACCACACATCTATCAAGTCCAGCTCGCGATGCATTGGTTTGCCACTATCAGACACTAATATGATATTGTCAACGTAAGGGCGGTGTAGGTCTATTTTGTTATAATCAATTGCATTATTAATGTCAAATTCCTTCCAAGGATTATCTTTCATTACTCCAGCATCTATCGACTTCCTGATTTCATCAACCAATTCTTTTACCGAACCGATGCATTTCTCTTCCTGTCCATCCTCCGTTCTCCATATAGGAAGAGGAGTGCCCCAGTAGCGGCTACGGCTTAGGTTCCAGTCCTGAAGATTTTCCAACCATTTTCCAAATCGTCCAGTTCCCGTCGATTGTGGTTTCCAGTTGATAGTATCATTCAGCTCCATCATTCGCTCTTTGTAAGCAGTGGTGCGAATAAACCAGCTATCAAGAGGATAGTAAAGCACAGGCTTGTCAGTACGCCAGCAATGTGGGTAGCTATGCAAATATCTTTCTATACGGAAGGCTTTGTTTCCTAATTTCAACGCTACGGACAAGTCAACATCGAGAGTTGCATCATCAGCCGAAAGAGTCTCATCATATTCATTTTTCACATATCTACCAGCATATTCCTTGTATAGCTCAACGTTGATATATTCTTTCACAAACTCAGGGTCGATATCTTCTATTCTGAAAAATTTTCCAGTCATATCCACCATTGGTCTCAGGTTTCCATCTTTGTCTATTAGTGTCAACCCTGGCACATTGTTTTCCTTTCCCACCTTAGCGTCATCAGCACCAAATGTGGGTGCAATGTGCACAATGCCTGTACCATCTTCAGTAGTCACGAAGTCACCAGTCACCACTTTGTGAGCCTCTTCAGTGACTTTGAACCATGGGAAAAGTTGCTCATACTCTATTCCAGCCAACTCCGCTCCCAACCAAGTTTTGTCAAGCACACGGAAAGGTATTTTCTTGTCACCCTCTTTATAGTCTTCAAGTGCTAAGTCAGCATTCTTGTCAGAAAAATAAGCCGACAGCAAGTTTTTTGCCAATATCACAGTCATTGGTTTGCCCGTATATTGGTTGTAAGTTTGCACCGCCACGTATTCCACGTTGGGTCCCACTGCCAAAAGCATATTTGATGGCAATGTCCAAGGGGTGGTAGTCCAAGCCAAGAAGAAAGGCTCTCCAAACTCGTTCCACTCCTCAAGAGGGTTTTTGATTTTGAATTGAGCCACACAAGTGGTGTCTCTCACATCACGATAGCAGCCTGGTTGGTTTAGTTCGTGAGTGCTCAGCCCTGTTCCCGCAGCTGGCGAGTATGGCTGAATTGTATATCCCTTATAAAGGTGTCCTTTATTATAAATCTCTTTCAATAAGTACCAAAGGGTTTCGATATATCTGTTGTCATAAGTGATATACGGGTCGTTCATATCCACCCAATATCCCATTATGCGAGTAAGCTCCTCCCACTCCTTGGTGTATTTCATCACCTCCCTGCGGCAGGCACTGTTGTACTCATCCACGGAGATCTTCTTGCCGATATCCTCCTTAGTGATGCCCAACGATTGTTCCACACCCAGCTCCACTGGTAGCCCGTGTGTATCCCAACCCGCTTTTCGGTTTACTAAGAAACCCTTCATCGTTTTGTAGCGACAAAATATATCTTTTATCGAGCGCGCAATCACGTGATGAATACCAGGCATGCCATTTGCCGAAGGGGGTCCTTCGTAAAACACAAACTCGGGGTGCCCTTTGCGCACCTCCAGACTCTTGTTAAACAAATCGTGCTCATCCCATCTCTTCAACATTTCTTTGTTGACTTCCGATAGGTTTAGTTGGTTGTATTCGGTGAATATTTTGCTCATTGTCAATATACTTTTACTCTTCAAAAAATTGATTGCAAAGGTAGTGAAAAAATAATATATGACAATTGAAATTGTTGGTTAACTGATAATTTGGGGGATTTATAGATTAACTTGAGAGTGTTTGCTGTTATTTCTAATGGGTAATATTGGGCTAAATTCTAAATAGCCATGCCTCCCATTATAATAAATTCAATCAGCAATTTCTCAGTCCTCATATACACTCT